>JAZNEN010000090.1:0-5356 GCA_045588615.1 Eubacteriales bacterium | reverse complement strand
GGCGCATGGCATCACCGAAGGTGTATTTTCTGTGGCTTGTTACATACAGCTTTCCCGCTTATGCGGGATTTATTTTTTTATGTGTAATTATCATTGACAAACCCAAAGTTTTATAATAAAATAGAACTGCAAACTCGAAGGAGGATAAATATGAAGCTTATAAATGAAATAAAATTAAAAGAAAATATTGAAAAAAGGATAAATGCCGATATTGAAAAAAATCTTGTGGGCGGTGCTTGTGTTTTAGTAAAGCAAAACGGACATACGGTTTATGAAAATGCTTTCGGGGTAAAAGACCATAATACAAACGAGCCCCTTAAAACAGATGCTGTTTTCAGGCTTGCATCGATGACAAAGCCCGTGACAGCCGTAGCGATTCTTATACTGGTGTCACGCGGACTGATCGGACTGTATGATCCCATTGAGAAGTATTTGCCATCTTATGCGGAAATGGATATAGGCAAGCTTGACGAAAACGGTAATATCGTAAGGGTAGGTAAGGCAAAAAATAAGCTTAGAGTAATACATTTTCTGACACATTCAAGCGGTGTCGGAACAATGGAGGTCGGTGACAAATTTATATCAACAATGCCAAAAGAAAAGTTTGCAACATTAAAGGATGTTGTTGACTGTCATGCGGACTGTCCGCTTGCGTTTGAGCCGAATTCAGCACAGTATTACAGCCCGCTTGTCGGATTTGATGTGCTTGCAAGAATAGTTGAGATAACATCGGGAATGTCATACGATAAATTTTTGGAAAAAGAAATTTTTATTCCTCTTGGTATGAATGAAACAACATATACTCCGTCAGAGGAGCTTTGTGAAAGAATGGTGTCTATCCACGACATAGTTGACGGAAAAAGTGTTTCGATTGACAGAAAAGCGGGCTACAGAAAATTTCATTTCAGCGGCGGTGCAGGGCTTGTTTCAACGATTTACGACTATTCAAAATTTGCGGAAATGTTGTTAAACGGCGGACTTTTGCCCGATGAGCTTATGTTTGCAATGACGCGTCCGCAGCTTCCGTATCATATTATGCCGGGTAGTCAGATCTGGGGGCTCGGTATGAGGGTGATCACAGACGATGATTATAAGCTTCTTCCCAAAAACTCATTCGGCTGGAGTGGTGCACACGGTACACACTTCTGGGTAGATCCCGATAATAAAATAACTGCTGTATATATGAAAAACTCAAGATATGACGGAGGTGCAGGCGCGACTACTGCAAACAATTTTGAAGAGGACGTAACAACATCGCTGGAAGATTGATTTGAATATATTTATTCGTGATGTGGATATATATGTTAATTTAATTACCCTTATATATAAAGGCAGACTCAAATTTTAAATCTGAGTCTGCCGATTTTTTTATTCTGAGAAGTCTGCAAGCATATTTTTAAGCGTTTCGGAAAATTTGACAGGATCGTCATAATGCGGTGAATGACCGCAATCATCTATAAGTGCAAAGTCTTTTTTGGGAGCTGATATATAATTGAAGTAATCTTCTGAATATTTAACAGGTGTTATCCAATCGCAAGACCCTGAAATGAACCCGACAGGTACTTTGTATTCCGACCCATAATCACGCACGTCGGCTTGCTGAATATAATCGAATAACTGTTGGTTAAGTCCTACAAAATTTTCAAGAGGACCCAACTGCTTAATAAATCAACGCAAGTCGTTAAATCCCATATATGGAGAAGTGATACCTATCCACATTGTATTTGCTTCTTTCGGTACGGGGTGATATTTATGCACGTGTGCTCGGAGATTCAATGCATTTATCAATGAGGGATGTTCGGAATATTGTTTGTATGCTTCCTCCATGACGGAGGTGTCATCTTTGTTGGCACGTGCAATTTCAAGGGCATGCTCATAACTGTAAATTTCACTTTCAAAATCTACAAATTGCCCGATTCCGATATATGATATAACCTTTTCGGGGTGATCCAATGTGTATTTGCTTCCAATCATTGTACCGTAGGAATGACCTACAATTATTACTTTGTCCTGATCGAAGCGTTCGGTTAAATAATTTATTAACTCGTCAAGGTCTGATAACGCTGTTTGAAAAGACACGCTTTCGTTTTCCGGATCGGTGTCTTTATTTTCGTAATATGTACGTCCGCATCCACGCTGATCCCAATTTACTACCGTATATTCATCCGTAAGGTGCTTTTGAAATGTGTAATTTGCAAATGAATCCGGACTTGCGGGCCCGCCGTGAAGCCATATTATAACGGGATTTTCGGTGTTTTCTCCGCGTATCAGCAAATACTGCTCCTGTTTTCCAATGGTAACATATATTCCCTCATCAACACCGTTTTCAGTATCAATGTTGCAGGAAAAATATGTGATAAGACGCGAGATTCCAACGATCATCGTAATGATGATGATCAACAAAATTAAGGCATTAAAAAGCCTTTTCAACAGTTTTTTGGGATGTATTTTCTTTTTAACAGCGTTCATTTTATCCCTTAAAATTCTTCCCATGTCAGTTCATTTTGGGAGAATAATTTTTTGAGTTGTTCTGATGTTATGTTGTCAATAGGATTCAATGGATTTACTATTATTGCAATTCCGTCAGCTGAATACAGCTTGCTTGTGAGGTTTGCTTGTGAAACCTCGGATGACACAAATGCAATTCCGCCATTCTGACCTGCTGATGTTATGCAATCTTCGGTGTGTGATGTTTGAATCTCTATTTGAAGGTTTTTGTTTACGAGATTCATATACGCTCTTGCCAATCTGTCAACGACAGGATATGAAGAATATGAGCAGTACAAAGTAAGGACGCCTTTGGGCATTGAGCTTATATAAAATGTACCGTCAGAGAACGTGATATATCCGTTTTTGCTTATTATATGCTGTCCGTCTTTTGAAAAAATATATCTTACAAAGTCAAGTCCTCCATCACTTATCTTACCTTCGTCATATGCAAGGTTGAGGGGATGGTAAAGCTCATATTTATCACTCTTTATGTTTTCGTAATTCGGTGCAAAACCGTTTATTTTAAGCGCTTTTACCTCATCTGTAAGCTGTGAAGATGAAATGTAGCCAATAGCTGAAATATCAGATATGATAGCGTTTTTCATATCATTCTGAGAAGTGACTGATGTTGCATTTCCGAAGCTTACAACCTGTTCACCGTTTTCATTCAAAGATATAAAATCTCCTGCAGAAAGAAATGAAGTGTATAACCCCGATGCCTCTGCGTAAGAGAAACGGTGTACGGTGCTTTTTTTATCAAATTTTTCAGCACACGACGGCAAAAGAAAAAGGCATATGATAAGTTGTATTGAAAGTAATTTTTTAAGCATATCTCACCTTTAATAAATTGGTAGTTAAATAATTAAAACACACATTAAACAATGTATTTTATCATATAAATAATGAACAAGTCAAGAATTTTAAAGCCATGCATATAATAAAATGAAAAACTTTTGAAGGAGGAAATATGACAAACAATACAAACTTCGGATATCTTGGCATAACTGTGACAACGGCAATCGATGCAATTCCGATTGAAGGAGCAACCGTTACTGTGTCACGCTTTGAAAACGGTACGGATGTGCCGGTCAAGATACTTACCACTAATTCAGACGGAAAAACGGACATCATTATACTTCCTACTCCGCCGCGTGAAAATTCATTAACGCCTAATCCCACGGGGCCGTCATATTCCGTATATAATGTGCGTGTTGACAAGGAGGGATTTTATACTCAAAACAGTCTGAATGTGCCGATATTTACGGGTATTACATCAATACAGCCGATGAGACTGATACCGTTTGTGTACGGTCAATTTGAAAACGGACAAAATGATAGGATACCGTATTCTGAGCTTACCAACGAAAACCAAACAGGCGAAAATTTACAGTAAGGCAGGTTAAAAAATGGCAAATTTACCTTTTATCCCTGAATATATCACAGTTCACTTGGGGCGGCCCGATGAATATGCCGAAAATGTGACCGTGTCTTTTCCCGAATACATTAAAAACGTTGCATCCAGCGAGCTTTATCCCACTTGGCCCGAATCAGCCTTGAGAGCTAATATTCTGGCGCAGATATCATATGCCTTAAACCGTGTTTATACGGAATATTACAGAGCAAGCGGATACGATTTTGACATTACGTCCTCGACCTCGGTCGACCAAAGCTTCGTCAGAGGCAGAGATATTTTTGAAAATGTCAGCCGGATCGTTGATGATATCTTCAATAACTACATAGTGAGGCGCGGAAATGTTGAACCATTGTTTGCATCATACTGTAACGGCACCACAACGACATGTGAGGGGCTTTCGCAGTGGGGTAGTGTTGACAGAGCAAACGAAGGGCTTGTGCCTTATGAGATATTACAGTATTACTACGGCGATAATATCGATCTTGTCCAGAATGCACCCATCGACAATATAGAGCCGTCAAATCCGCTGAATCCTCTTAAGCTCGGAAGTATCGGCGAGGATGTAAGGCAGGTACAGCTTAAACTCAACAGAATAAGTAAGAACTATCCTTCTATACCGAAGATAGTTCCTGTTTCGGGCTTTTTTACGGAATCGACGGAAAATGCAGTCAAAGCGTTTCAAAGGATATTCAACCTCACGGTTGACGGTATAGTGGGTAAAGCGACATGGTACAAAATACAGTTTCTATATAACGGCGTGAAAAGACTTAACGACCTTGCGGGCGAAGGGCTTGTTTACGAGGAGGTTAAAAAGCAATTTCCCGACACGCTCAGTCTTGGCGCCGAGGGGGATTATGTTGCAATACTTCAATACTATTTGCGTGTTATAGGCGACTATTACAACTCCGTTCCGATAATAGAGGTGACGAGAGTGTACGATGAGGCTACAAGAAATGCAGTATCCGAATTTCAGTATATTTTCGGGCTTGATCCCGACGGTATAACAGGCGAACTTACGTGGGCGGCAATATTCGACGCTTATTACGGTATTATTCAAAGTCTGCCTGAAGATATAATATCTTCGGCAACGGCACCGTTCAGCGGAAATTATCTTGCTCTCGGTTCAAGCGGGGATGAGGTGTCACGTGTACAGGAATATCTTAATACTGTGGCAACGGTATATCCGTCCATCGTTCCGCCGCCGCAGACGGGGGTGTACGCATCACAAACAGAGGAAGCTGTCAGGGAATTTCAAAGACTTTTCGATCTCACGGTTACGGGAATAATTGAGCCGATAACTTGGGATGAACTGACTGAACAATATGTTTTGATAAGCGAAGGCAATTTGAGAAGCGAGGGACAGTTTGCAAATGAAGCATCAACAGATACACAGGAGAGCACGGTATGAATAATCAGAACACACCAAATTTTTTCGCTTCGGCAGATCAGAAA
>JAZNEN010000089.1:0-3759 GCA_045588615.1 Eubacteriales bacterium | reverse complement strand
ACGACATGGCTACGATCCGACTTCCTCTGTTTTCGTCTTGTCGTATGTAAGCGAGGAAAGACACCGCACCGTTTCCGGACAAGTGGCAAAAAATCTCATCTTCGGCACGCCGTCCTTTCCCTTTTTAAGATACTCGCGCAGCGCACGCCAGCCGGGTATCCTCCTGTTATCTGCTTTTACAAGTGCAGGCATACCCGAAACCGACATCATTATTTCAAAGCCTGAAAGTCCGCTGTCCTGCCGTCTGTTCCACAAATCGGGAGAGGCGGCGATATAGTCAATACTTATATCCTTACAAAGCTCCGCGATCCTTTCCCCTGCCTCAGACAGGGTCAGATTCGGTTCTGCGTACTCACGCTCAACATAAACGTACCCGTTTTCATCTGCCGTAAGCACGACAAATGCAAGCATATCAAAGCCGTAATCAAGTCCGCCGATACGGCGCACGCGCCGGCCGGGATCAAACGGCTGAACGATATGAACATCGTCCGAAATTTCAGAGAAAAACTGTCCTTCAAACAGATCCCATCTGCCGTCAAGCCACGCGGCTCGGAGCTCCTTCGGCAGAGATTTCAGTCTTTCGATATATTCCCCGTCACGCTCCATAAGCACGGTATTGTCATAAGCCGTGGCTTGTATAAATGCGTAATCCTCAGCACGCTCCCCGTCGCGGTATATCCTGTCGATAAACAGCCTTTTCACCCAAGCATGTCCGACACCGCCGGGGTTGCACGAAAGATACATGCGTTTGGGATATCCATTCGCACCTCGCAAGCACGCCTTGAGGGCTGAAAATCGGTATTCCGTAAGCTGTGTTGCCTCATCAAGGGCAATTATGTCGTATTCCTGTCCCTGATACTGCAGCGTGTCGCCGTCGTCTGCCATATATCCGAGCTTTAAAACGGAGCCGTTGGGAAAATTAAAGCACTTCCCCGACTCGGAGTATCTCACCGCACCGCCAAGCTCCGCACGCAAGGGCAGTATGTGGTTATACTGAAGCTCAGGAAAGCTCCGCCTGATTATAAGGCATTTTATCCCCGCATACCGCAGACACAAAAGCACGAGCTTACGGCGAAGCGCCCAGCTTTTGCCTCCGCCTCTGGCACCGCCGTAGGCTGTATATTTAGCTTTTGATGAGAAAAACAGCTCCTGTTTTTTATTTGGAATACCCTTCAAATAAAGGGTTTTCATTCGCCGTCGCCGTGCTCACACACGACATTAAGTATTCCGTCATCATCGTGTTTTTCTTCCCCTCCGTAGCCGAAACGGCTCTTGAGGTAAAGATTAAGCACGGATGCGGATATTTTTTTCGTTCCCGAATTAAGTGCCTCGTCCTCAAAAACGGAGCGTGCAAGCTGTGACTGCTTCGGGAACTTTTCGCAAAGCTTTGCATACTCCTCCTCCGTCATCCCCATAAAGCGGAGATATCCCGCAAGATTGGGAAGACGCTCGTCTTCGTTACAGGCATCTGTATATTTTTCTATTGACTGTAAAAATCGTTTTCCGTTATTTATGTTTTTCAAGGTGTTCCTTTCTATACAAGCTCTCTTAAAAGCTCCTTTGCGCTGTTATGACCCAAGATCTGCAAAACATCGTCAAGGTCAAAATCATCGATACAGTCATCGCAGTAAGCTTCCGTTCCGACAACGATCCCTTCTCCATCTTGAAAACTTCCACCACAATACGAACATTTGTTCGCATATTTTTCACCGTCGTCACCACCTGCAGGGCAACCCCTGAGATGCGGTGACGAATAACAGTATTCGCACATCGTAAACCTCCTTATGAAGTCAGAGAAAATAAAAGAAAAAATGGTATAATCATCGCACATTGTTTCAGCCGAACAGTCACCTGTTCCGAACTGATGTGCGTATTATACCATATTTTTGCTATTTTGTCAATACAGAATTTGGAATTTCTCGAACTAATATAAAACATTCGTTCTATTATTCCCATTTTCGTTCATTCAGGTACGGGATGTTTTACATAACGTGTTGTATGGGGTTGGCTCATTTAAGTAAAATATATATTACATTTGTAGAGGCGACCATTGGTCGTCCGCTTCAAAATGTATAAATATACTAAAAGCGGGAGTGTGCACCCCCCCTACAGAATAAATATTCAAAAAGTACACGTGGCGACTTGTTTTGGAAGTTATTTCCATAAATGAGCCACCCCCATACGATTATTTATTGCCCTTTATCGTGTTCCAGATTATCTGTGCCGCAAGGTCTGCGCCCTCAGGTGACAAATGTCCGCCGTCGGGTGAAAAATATTCAACGTCGGGATTTGCGTCAATTGCTTCCCACAGCTTTATGCCGACAGGTGCCACAAGACCGCCTGTAAGCTCTGCCACACGGTTTGTTCCCTCTGTGTAGATGGGCTGTCTTTCTCTTTCCCACTTCTGCGGCCATACCATGAAATAAACAGGTGTTGAGCCTGCATCGTGGCACATCTTCGCCATTTTCTCACATGCGGATGTCATATTGCCGTCATGGTCAAACGGATGTGCATGCTCCTGAAAAACGACATAGTCGAATTTGCCGTACATAATGTTAAAAGGCACATCAGGCTCCTTCGAATGGCCGTAAAGCGTCCAGCCGCCGTGCGCATTCATAAATGCCTCAACCGTGACACCGTCTTTTTCTGCCGCCTGCATAACACGGTAAGGTACATCGCAGTTATACGTATGGCTGTTTCCAACAAAAAGAATTTTCATTTTTTCCTACCTCATTTATTCAAAATTTTTCTTATTTCATCTACAAGATATTCGGAGATCTTCTGATATCCGTCAGCTGTAAAATGCACGCCGTCATCACCCAAAAGATCCATATTTTCAGATGATATTTCATAAAGATCGATAATGTCAAGACCGTATTTTACGGCAATCGTTTTCACAAAACCGTTTCTTACCTTTACACGCTCATGGCGTTCTTCCTTCGCAACAGCCGTAGTCAGTACTATTACGACCTTCGAATCCTTGAATTCATCAAGGATCTTGCAAAGCATCCTTTCGTAATAAGCAGGATAATCCTTTTCATCATCAAGATGCCAGCCGTGAAGCCCATTGTTGAACAAAACAATATCACGGTGTCCCTCCTGCAGGCTGAACAAGCGCAGTGCATCCCAAAAATACGCATTATCGATCGCCTTTGAGGTGCCGAAGCTGTCAATTAAAATTTCTTCCTTCGTCACACCGTTGCCGAACACACGCAAGGCACACGATATGGAATCGCCGATGTAAAGCACACGGGGCGATTTTTTATCATCCGTCCTCTGTATCCATACATTATCCCACTCGTACATTTCAAGCGGTGTTACTCTGTCATTATTTTCATATGTAAAATTATCCATTTTGCCTCTCATTTACATCAATTTATTCGTGTAGGGCGGGGGCTCGCTCCCGCCGTTAAACTCACTTAATACGTTTATTTTTCGCCCTTTTCGCCAAATGATTAAACCCGTAAAACGCAAGTATGTATATAAGGAAAAGCCCTATAACGCAAACGGGATAAAGTACCGCATTTCCACCCACAAGCACCAATTCTAACTCATTTTCGCTTAATTATTTTTATTTTTCGCTCTTTTTATTAAATGGTTAACACCGTAAAATGCAAGTATGTATATAAGGAAAAGTCCTATAACGCAAACGGGATAAAGCACCGCATTTCCACCCACAAACACCAAGTAGGGGGCGACGCCCTCGGCGCCCCGCTTCGAACTCATTTTCGCTTAATTATTTTTATTTTTCGCTCTTTT
>JAZNEN010000088.1:0-3466 GCA_045588615.1 Eubacteriales bacterium | reverse complement strand
TATTCACCCTCACCGTATTCAAATTCGCCTATCTTGCCTTCCTTGTAAAGCTTACGCATTTCATAAGGACCGGGCATATAGCAGTAGTTTTCGCCGTATGCGTAGATCTTACCTGTTTTTTCAACTGCTTCAACAAGCTCAACAGCTTCCTTCATTGTCTGAACGGGAAGTACTTCGCTGAACACGTGAAGCCCCTTGTTAAGGCACTTTATTGCGAAAGGAGCGTGCTCATTAGCGTAGTTTGCAAGAACGACTGCATCCATATCGTGATTGATAAATTCATCGAAGCTTGTGTAATATGTAATATTGGCATCAGGGTGCTGCTGCTTCTGCTTTTCGATACCCTCTACCCATTTGTCGCAGATAGCAACTACCTCTGCGTTATCAGCTTTAAGGCAATAGTTTATCATACTTGTTCCGCGGAATGCGCCCATAACGCCGATTCTTACTTTTTTCATAAAAATTTCCTCCTGCATAAACCAAGACGGTTATTAACTTCTCTTATAATATCACATTTTTCCGTATATTGCAATACCTGATGGGTGATATTTTATGTTTAAATTCAAATTATATTTTTCCTACAACCTCATATGCGCGTTCAAGCGCTTCTGTTATGTGAGGCTTGAAGTTCTCTTCACCTATTTTCTTGTCAAGCCCTGCCTTCTTTATGGCTTTCATAGGCTGGGCATTAACGTGAGAAAATATGACCGTCACTCCGTTTCGCGCACATTTATCACACAATGCTTCGAGTGCATTCATAGCCGTCGCATCTATCGCAGATACGCTTCGCATACGCAAAACGAGACATTTTGTATAGCTTTTCACAGTAATACGTGCAATTATATCAGAAGCACCGAAGAAAAGCGGACCGTTCATTTCGTAAACCCTTATTTCTTTGGGGATATTTGCGAAGCTGTCGTTTTCAACATTATCGTCATACTTCCACGATTCGGCAGTTGCTTCATCGCTCATACGCTTCATAAACAGAACGCAAGCAAGAACGATTCCCACGGCAATAGCCACCACAAGATCAAATACAACAGTAAGAACAAATGTCAGCACAAGAACCAAAACATCACTTTTGGGCGCGGTTTTTACAAGTCTTACAAACGTCCGCCAACCGCACATATTATATGCAACACCAAAAAGGACAGCGGCAATAATGGGCATAGGTATCAGTGCCGCATACGGCATAAGTAAAACGAGAATGAGTAAAAGCACAGCGGCATGTACCATACCCGAAACAGGAGTTTTACCGCCGTTTTTGATGTTTGCGGCAGTTCTTGCAATAGCACCCGTTGCGGGAATTCCGCCGAAGAGCGCCGAGCCGATATTACCGATTCCCTGTGCCACGAGCTCTGTATTGGAATTGTGCTTCGTATTTGTCATACCGTCGGCAACAACACACGAAAGAAGCGATTCAATAGCAGCAAGCACCGCTATTGTAAACGCATCGGGAAGCACCGTTTTGACAGTTTCGAAATCGAATGACGGCAGATTAAATTTCGGGAGATCGCTGCTTACCGTATAAAGATCACCTATTGTATTTACTTCAAGATCACACAGCGAAACAACCAAAGCACCCGCCAAAACAGCGACAAGCGAGGCGGGGATTCTGTTAAGATATTTAATCTTGGGCCAGAATATTATTATCAAAAGACCGCCGAGTCCGACAACGATAGCCCATATATTGAATGTGGAAAAATTGTCAACAAGCGCTTCGAGCTTTTCAATTGTTTCAACGGGCTTTTCACCGTTTGCGTATGTAATACCGAAGAAATCTTTAAGCTGACCTATAAGTATAGTTACAGCAATACCTGCGGTAAATCCCGTGGTTATTGTAAACGGAATGAACTTTATAAGTCCGCCGAGACGGAAAACACCCATAAGAATCAGAAGTATTCCCGCAATTACCGTTGCAACTATAAGCCCCTGCATACCGTTTTGGGCAACAACACCCGCAACTATTGTAGCAAATGCGGCAGTGGGACCGGAAATCTGTACACGGCTTCCACCGAAAAATGCAATAAGAAAACCTGCAATAATTGCTGTGTAAAGTCCTTCTTCGGGTCCAACCCCTGAAGCCAGCGCCAAAGCAATAGACAACGGCAGTGCGATTATCGCAACGATCACGCCTGCAATAAGATCTTGGACAAACACTTTTCCGTTATAACCTTTAAATGAGGAAAAGAGTGCCGGTTTAAGATCCTTCATTAAAACACCTTCTTTTATTATTATAAATGTATTATACCAAATTCGGTATTGTATCACAAAGTGTCATTTTTTTCAAGTATTTTAGAGGATATTTTTTATTTTTCTTTCTTTATTTTGAGGTATAAAAAAGACCGATCAAATCGGTCTTTTTTGTTTGCTTAGTATTGAATTCAACCCATATTTGATGTCAGATACTTAAGGTCGGAGGCGTCAACCTTACCGTCACCGTTGGCATCTGCATACTCTTCATATTTAACAGCATCGCCGTTCAATATCTGCTTTTTCATTCTTATAAGGTCCTTACCGTTTGCAACGCCGTCGCCTGTTGCATCTCCCGAAACGATCACAACAGCACTCTGCACTTCGATAGCACCGATAAACTTTTTAAGCGTATAACCCGTGCAAAGTTTACCCGAGGTTACACGTGAACCGCCTTCATCATACACCTTGCAAGTGTCCGAAAACATTGATGTGGCATCACTTCCGATGGTGCCGATACCAAAGCCCTTTAAAAGGTTCACACCGTCAGACGCTTTCGACACGGTGATCGTTGAATTTTCAGGGTGAAAATCAAGGTCAGCTGAAACTGTAGTATCTTTTATTACCGTAAACTGCTGTGCGGCACTCGAATTATATGTATAGTTCTGTACATTCGCCCCTGCCGTAGTTGAAGCACCGTAAATATCCATTACGCATATCGGCGCGCACTTTGCTCTGAATGAATACGTACCGTTTACATTTTCAAACAAGAACCATCTTTGTGCATCAGAACCGTTCTTCTCAGTAAGACCGATGTTCGCTTCCTTTGAATATGAGCCGTTTTCAACGGTCAATGCCTTGCCGGTAAGATAACTTGTAACTATATAGCTTCCGTCACTGTTCTTTTCAAAATACCACAGCTGATCTGTGCCTGAAACAGGCGCAGCTGTCACTACATTATCATCTGATACCGCCACAGAAAGACCGGCTGAGGGATAATTTATCTTTGCAAAGAAGCGTTCGCCGATATCTGCAGGCTCTGCTGTATAGCGAGGTTCTTTGTAACCGTTGTCGAAGAAGTGGTTGAATGCCGCTTCATAGTTGTCGCCGAATGCCGCTTTAAGGTCAGAGTTTGCACTCAGATAATATTTTATATCGAATATTGCGCTTGCACGTCTTCCTTCTTTCATACCGTTTTCAATAAAATGGTTGTAGAGCTTATTTGAATCCGTGCCGAAAGCATCACGCAGGTCTGTGTAAGAGTCTGCATAAT
>JAZNEN010000087.1:0-15926 GCA_045588615.1 Eubacteriales bacterium | reverse complement strand
TGTTTTACAAACAGCATCTGTTTCAAAAAACTTGAAATACGGTGTTGTGATCTGTGTTATTTCATCGTTTTCGATGACACTTTTTATTATTTTTTCTTTCTGTTCATCCGATGCAATATCATAAAGAAGTGCAAAAATATTGGCATGTCTTGTCACGTGACATCTTCCCGATGTGAAGCTGTCAATATACGCTCCTTTTTCTTCGCACCAGAAATATTTGTTTATTTTCTCAAAAAGGTCATCCGCACGTTCTTTGTACTGTGCTCCACAGACTCCGACAGCCTCGGAAAGCTCAGCCATACAGATCATCGCACGGTATAAAAGCATTTGCTCAGCACACGGTGCTCCGTCCTTATCGATGTCTGACCAGTCGATAAATATCCAATCCCCGTCACGGTGGACGACAAAGCCGTTTCCGTCAAGGCGGGATATGATAAAATCACAAAGTGACTTCATCCTCGGATATATAAATTTGATAAAATCACAGTCACCCGACGAAAAATAATATTCATACGTACCGATTATGAGGTAAAGTGAATAATCATTTATCGTATTTATATGCGTATTTATAGGGTCTTTCCCGCGAAGCGCCGTTATTGTACGGCGCACGATCGGATAGTCAAGAAATAAATATTCGTTTATTTTGAAGCTCTGATAAGCATCGCCTGACCATACCCAACGGTCACGTTTTATGCCATCGAGGAAAAATTCCCTTGCATTCAAATGGAACGTATACGCAGAGATATCCCATATTTTATTTATGAGCTTATCATCACATTCAAATGCACCCTTGTATTCAAACGGAATATATTCGTATTCGGCATAAACGTTCAAAGGAGCCGTTGTGTTTATAAATACATATCTGAACGCACGTGAGGATAAAGTTGCGTCTTTCCTTACTTTTTCCCATAAATACGTGTTTAGATCAGCCGACAGCGCCTCTTCTCTGCTTTCTCCGAAATACACGGTAAATTCATTTGCGTCGGTATTGGAAACGGTGAGCTTTGAAAACATCTCTCGTCCGAAATCATAAAGCACACCGCCGTTTGTATTTTCGGCACTTACAGGTTCAACTCTTTCATATTCAAAGTTAAATACTTCGGGGTCGTCACATATGCTGTCATATACTGGTTCATCGCCTGCGTTTACACGTTCATTTGTGTTATGGGCGCATATCCAGCTGCTGTCGGAAATAAGTGTATCGCTTTCACAGTATATCGACGGCAACCCCTGCGGCTTTGTAACAAGCACATGAACATCGTGCTCACCCTTACAAAACGGTATCTTCTCACCTATAATATGGCGCACGCCGTCAAGCTGTACAAAACCTTTGGCATTTGAAATTATTCTAAATGTGCCGTCATTTTCCGCCGTGAAATGTTTATCAAACGATACGGTGGGATACGGTGTATAAAGCTCCCACATAGGAGGTACACAAAAGCCGAATTCATCACGTCTTGAGTGAAGCATAAGGCTGTGATATATTTCAAAATCGCCCCTGTACCATATCCACCTTGATTTTTTCATTACTTTCTCCGTTTACTTATTATTGATATACTGTTTTACAGTCTTTTTTAAATGTTATTTCTTTCATAACGGTGTAGTATTCGCCGTTATATTCAAAGTCGATATTTTTGTATTTTGCAAGCGCACGTATGATATAATCGGGATTTATGTAGTTATCTACACTTGATTCAAGATCGGCAACTATACATATACATTCTCCGTCAAAGCTGACGGTGCTTGATTTTATACCGGGTAAAATATCAATATCGGTAAGACCGCTTTTTGTTTTCTTTGTGCGTTTTGTAATTATCATAGGCGAAGAAAGCATTTCTTTTATCTCGTTTGCTTTTTTTTCCGACATACCGTTAAAATAGAGTTTGAACGTATATCTTGCCCAGCACAAGTCCTCAAGCTTTGTTTTCGGCTTGTACACACGTTTGACTTGTATATCGTCGGGAAGATTAGCATTAAGGCTTTCCTTTATTTTTTCATAGTCAACGGGCGGAAGAACTCTGATATCAAGAAATTCGCACACGCTTTCAGCCCCGAGTGACAAAGGAAGCGAAAACACAAGCTTAGGGTGGGGATTAAATCCGTTTGTAAACCATATCGCTACCTTCGCTCTTACAAATGCCGTGCGGAGCGTTCTGTTCAGGTCGAGGTGAGAAATGAACTTTGCCCTGCCCGTTTTGGAAAATTCAAGTCTTACTTTTTCGTATTCGTTGACGGACACCATGTACATTCACCTCCGAGTTTATTTGCACCGCATCCCGCACACGATTTCATGCAGTTTTCGGTAACTGTATCGTTATACGCCTTATGACGCTCACGCAGGAAAAATTCTTTTGATACACCGCAGTCAATGATGTCCCAAGGCAACACCTCATCCTCGCCAAACTCACGGTTGGCATAAAATGACGGATCTATTCCGCACTCTTCAAATACAGAAATCCATTTGTCATAATCAAAGCATTCATCCCAAGCATCAAATTTAAATCCATACTCAGCAGCTTTTGCAAGGGCTTTTGCCAACCTTCTGTCACCTCTTGCGAACACAGCTTCAATTCTGCTGACATTTGCATCGTGATAATTATATTTTATGCTTCTGTCTGTTATGGCGGAGGCAAGAAGCTTTTGTTTTTCTGTAAGCTCCTCCATCGTCGATTGTCTGTCCCATTGGAACGGTGTGAAAGGCTTCGGTATAAAGCACGCAACACTTATTGTCACCGTAGGTCTTCCCTTTGGTCTGTTTTCTGTTTGATAGTATTCGTCAACAACCGCCTTTGCAAGCTTCTCAATACCTAAAATATCCTCATCGGTTTCTGTCGGAAGTCCGCACATAAAGTACAGTTTGACCTGATTTCGTCCGCCTTCAAATGCGGCACGGCACGCCTCAAATATATCTTTTTCGCATATATTTTTGTTTATTGCGTCACGCAATCTTTGAGTTCCTGCCTCGGGCGCAAAGGTAAGACCGGATGCACGAACGGATGAAACTCTTTTCATAAGCTCACGTGAAAAGCTGTCCGCCCTCATTGACGGAAGCGAGAGACCGACCATTTTGTCGTCCGTCCACTCAAGCAATTTATCTGTAAGCTCCCTTATATGCGGATAGTCGGAAATTGACAGGGAGCATAGAGATATCTCATCATATCCCGTATTTTCGTAGAGCGTTCTTGCATCACGGTCAAGTGTATCAGGTGACTTTGCGCGCGCGGGACGGTATATCATACCCGCCTGGCAGAAGCGGCACCCTCTGGGACAGCCGCGATACACCTCAAGCACTATTCTGTCATGTACCGTTTCTATATACGGCATAACAAACTGCTCAGGATAATACGTTTTATCGAAATCTTTTATTATTCTTTTGCGTATTTTTGTAGGTATATCGTCATACCTCGGAGTGTATTCCTTGATAGTTCCATCGTCATTATATGACACGTCATACAGCGACGGAACATAAAAACCCTCTATCTTTGCCGCTTCGTGCAAGAATTTTTCTTTTGTGTACTCGCCAGACTCTTTCATTTTTATGTAAAGCTCACAAAACTCGACAAGTGCCTCCTCGCCCTCACCTATTGAGAAAACATCAAAGAAGTCGGCAACAGGCTCCGCATTATACGCACACGGGCCGCCGCCTATTACGATGGGATAATCCTCGCCTCTATCCTTTGCGTATATCGGCATATTTGCAAGCTTAAGCATATTGAGCACGGTTGAATAACAAAGCTCATATTGGAGCGTAAATCCGAGTATATCAAATTCACGCACCGGATCCATACTTTCGTGCGCGTAAAGAGGAATACTGTGCTTTTCCATCTGCTCCTGCATATCGGTCCACGGGGCATACACACGCTCACACCATATATTTTCGTTTGCATTAAGTGCTCCGTATAAAATACGCACACCTAAATTTGACATTCCTATTTCATAAGTATCGGGAAACGCAAAAGCAAACCGACACTTGACGTTTTCTTTATTTTTTATTATCTGACCGTATTCACCGCCCGTATACCGTCCGGGCTTCAAAACCTTTCTTAAAATACCGTCAATGTTATAATTACTACTCAAAGCACTACTTCTCCGATTATTCAGTATAATGTCATTATACATATAAACACTTGGTATGTCAATATAAGGAAAGAAAAAAGCCCCGTATAAACAGGGCAAATGTTTATTCTGTAACCTTTTGTGCGGGTGTGGGAGATGCAAATTGAAATGTACGGATTATAGCATACAAAAGAAGTGCAACCTGAAGACCGCTGTATACAGAAAATATGTTAAATGGCAACACAAGCATAACTGTAAGCACGAGATTGGGAATACAGTACGTTGCGGTAACAACTATGGTTAAAAGCGACAGCGCAAGATGCAAATGATGATTCGGCTTTGTAATTCTGTACTTCGCTTCCGATGTAAGATAAAGCATAATGAATATCACGGAAAGCTGTGCATAGAGCTTTTCGGAATTGTTTATAACAGTTGAATTGTCAAAATAGAGATATATAAGATAAGAAATACTCCAAAGTATCGGGAAGAATGATAGAACCTTGACAGTCTGACTGTTTTCGTCCTTTGACGATTCCGCTTTAAGGAAAAAGACAGCCGCGGGAAGTGAAAGCAAAAGCGTTGTCAAAAGTGACACCACCTCAACCTTTTCACCCTGTTTCCAAGCCAATGAAAGACCGCCGTTTGCGAAAAAGTCAAAGTTTATGTAAAGCACCAAAAACATCGACGAAATGAAGAAAAATCCGCAAAGTGACGATGCGAAAAGCGATGCGACCGTGCTTTTCGGTATAACCGCACTTTTAACAGGCGGTTTAATAAAGAAATATACTGAAAACAGTGCAACGCAACAAACAACGAACAACACATTATAAAGCGTCGGCATGCACGTTGAAGTCTTATAATTTTCAAGACTTGGGTCATAAAAATAATTCATAAGAAATATCCTTGCAACAGACAGTGCCGATGCAATAACAACAGCACTTATGAGAAAGGATTTATAGACTTTTTTAAAAAGACTCATTTATATCTACCTCGGTAATTTTGATAATATTTTCAAACATACGGTGTTATTATATATCATAAATATTAACAAAGAACCTTTCAAAGCGTAAACATTTCATAATTATACATCAAATGATTTAAGAATAACCGGAATAAACCTCGCAGTATCCGCTGCTGTCATACCGTAAGACGTGTAATTTGCATCCGCAAGTTCACCACACAAACCGTTTATATATGCTCCCGCCGCTGCCGCTGTAAGCAATTCATCATTATTTGCAAAGCCCATAATGCCTGTCAGTATTCCCGACAGCACATCTCCGCTTCCTGCCGTTGCCATACCGGGCGTCCCTGTATCGGTTATCAATACAGCCGCACCGTCCGTTATAACAGTCGCCGTGCCTTTTAAAAGCAATATCACACCGTATTTTTCTGCATATGCCTTTGCGTATTTAACAGGATCATTTAATATATCCCCACAGCTTTCACCGCACAGGCGCGAAAACTCTTTCACATGCGGTGTAAGAATTACAGATGCTTTTGTTTTTTTCAGTACCTCGCTTCCCATTTTCGCAAGCGTATTAATACCGTCGGCATCTATTATCAGTCTGCCTTCATAATTTTCAAGTATATATGAAAGTATTTTTTCCTGCTCCGGTCCCGTTTTCATTCCCATACCGAAGGACACACAGCGAACAGAGGAAATTGCCGTTCTGACAGATTCTTCATCGAAAATTATATTATTCCCATCGCATTTCATCGGACAAAGCGTACTTTCAAGCAAATACGGCATAACGCTGTGCGCTATACTTTCCGGAACTGCAAGCCTGCACACACCGCAGCCCGTGCGCAGTGCACACATTGACAGATTTGCAAGCTTTGCCGCACCGCTGTACTCAACACTTCCGCCGATTACCGCAACATATCCGTATATACCTTTATGACTGTAATTCTTTCTTTTCGCAAAAAGTTTACGGACATCTTCTTTTTCGATCAAAAACGTATCGTTTTCAATCACTTTTATACCGACATCGCATCTTACCTTGGATTTCATAACATCCTTTGCACAAGAAAGAAAGTGACCGTATTTATATTCGCCGAGGGCGACTGTAATATCAGATTCGACACACACATTCCCCTGCCCACTGTTGCTGTCAAGTCCGCTGTTTATATCGGCGCTGATGATATACGCACCAGATGAATTAATAAGCTTTATCGCCTTTTCCGCATTGCCATGCACTTCACCTTGAAAGCCTGTGCCGAGTATACAGTCCACAACTGTTTTATATTTCATAATATCCGTGTTGTCAAGCGTCAAAAACGGTATACCCGCCCTTTTACATTCATCCGCAAAGTATTCTCCTTCGGCGGAAAGCTTTTCGTAAACAATGCAAATATCAACCTCGATACCCGCATTTTTAAGCAACAATGCAAGTGAAAAGCCGTCAGCACCGTTGTTGCCGCCTCCGCAGACAATGCACACAGGCGGTGTATACCGTGCCGAGCGAAACAACGCTTCAGCAGCTTTTTTAATAAGCTCCCTTTCGGGTGTTATATTTTTAACCGTGTATGCATCGCTATTTCTCATCTGCTCACGTGATAAAACAGTTATCATAATTTCCCCTTAAATACATAGCGGGCGACACGATGGCCGCCCCTATATTTTTATTTTGCGTTATACTGATATTTGAATCTTCCCGTGGGTGCAACATCACCGCTTATATAGAAGTCCATTATATCGCCTTCATTCTGAACATTATCTGTCCACTTGAAGTTTACCGTAAACTCGTTTGACGTTATGCCGAGAAGCGCCTTAGGTATCTTAACCATAATTACATTCTTGTTCACTTTATACTCAACATCACCTACGACCTCTGTATCAAATCCGTTGCCTGTGAACTTTTCGAGCACTGCAACAGTTTCGGATTTGGGTGTCTGCTTATTCAGGATATAATCAAATGTTTCCCAGTTAGCATCCCCCGTATTCACATCTATATAGAGATTCATCCATTTTCCGTCTGTATAAGGTGTTATGTCATTGACACAGCGAGCCATAAAGTATATATTTTCGCCATCGCGTGCAACCTTGAAATCGTAAAGATCGTTTCTGCCCGACTGGTCCCTATATTCTATCGGAAACATCGTTTCGGGATCCATATAGCCTCTTGCATTTCTGTTCTTTATATTATCTGCATAGCTGATATATCTGGGACCTACGTCAGTCCACTGACCAAAGCCTCCGTTTATATCTATCTTAACGGGTTTTGATGCGTCTTCAACCTTATCTGCACCCTTAAATTTACGTATGTAATCAACCATCTGATAGTAGTAATGATCCTTCAAAGCACCCTTTGTAGGCTCTATATCACGGCTGAACTCATCGTTATACTGGTCTGCAAAAGCGTTGGAAACATCAGCCCAGTTTTCCTGTCTTATTGCCACCCATTCATTGTAACACGATACAAGGATAAACTGCGGATCCTTTTCAATTGCATATTCAAACTGTTCTGCAAAATTTGCACCGTAAAGCACTGCATTTTCACGTGTATCGTAGCCTTTTGATGTGTACGTTCTGCCCGTTACATTTTCGCCGTTCATTGCTGTGAGTTTTTTTGCAACATAGTCGTGGTTCTGTGCAACACCTACCGCCATCTGTTCAATAGGACCTTTTCTGTCTTTCGTGCTCTTTCTGTATGCAGCCTGCGGGTACATCGAGAGCCAGCCCCACTGTTCATTTTTTGACTGTTTGTCAAGATAATCAGCCTGTCCGCGTCTGAATGTGAAATATTCGAGTATTTCCTTTTCTTCCGGGTTGCCTCTGTTAAACGCTTCGGGAGATGCGATGATAAGAGGCTTTTCTTCCCACTTAAACCAGTTATCGGCATACTGCTCACGGCTGTAAAGTTTTTGGTAAAGTTCCTTAGCCTGCGTAACTGTTCCCGCATCATCATAGAAAGGCAGATGGAAAATTATCTGCGGAACATCAACACCGTCAGCCTTTGCATCGTTGAACACTTTGATGATCTGATTCATCGTGTCTGCCCACGTAAATGTGCCGTTTGTGTTATCACAAACAATAGCGTCAACACCTGCCGCTGCAAGCATTTCAGCCTGACGTCTTATGACCCATTGATCTTTTCCGCTATAGTAACCGTAAATAGGCTCATTCCAAAAATGATATCCGTCATCGCCCCAACGGCTGTCGGAAAAATCATTTTTGCCTATATCGGGATATTTATCAAGTATCTGTTGGTTGTTATAAGCAACATACTGCGTTGAGAAAGTACCGTGCCACGGGGAGAAGAACACTGCAACAAATTTGTCTGCCTTAAGATCTCCCACCTCGCTGTTTGTTGCGGCAGTTCTGCCAAGTCCGTCAGTCACCACCCACGAGCTCGTTGATGCGTAACTTTCCGTAAGCGCCGTATTATCACCGGATTCGTAAAGCTTTACAGTTGAATCATCAAGCGCAGGATCGTAATCCCCAACGCCTTCAACTACCAATGTATCGGCAGAAGTGTTTGCGTTATCCGTTGTCTGAGGGTCGCCTCCCGTACAAGAAGCAAACGCCGATACAAGCAATGATACTGCAAGCAAAACTGTCATCGTTTTCTTTTTCATAAATAAATCTCCTTACAAAGTATGCTCTGTGTCATTTATACCACATAACTGTATTTCATGTCAACAAAATACAAAACAATTTACTATTTATTTTCTTTTGCGTTATTCAAATACAGTATCAAAAGAATCACCAGAAGAAAAATGCTTATAAGCTGTGAAGTTGAAAATATCCATATTTTTCCTCTTATATCATCTCCGCGTAAAAATTCAATAAGAAATCTTCCTACAGCATATAAAATAAGATATATGTATAAAAGCCGTCCTTTAAAAAAATTCTTTTTAAACAAAAGAAACAGTACACAAAACAGCACAAACAGCAAAAATGCACTTAAAAGCTGTACCGGAAAGCGCCTTACACCATCAATCGTAAAGCCGCATTCCGATTCAATGCCGTAACAGCACCCTGAAAAAAAGCATCCGCACCTGCCGAAAGAATGAAAAAGCGGTAATGCGACAGCACCCGCATCGGTGTAGGGGGATTTTTCAACACCTTTGATCTTGAGTACGGCAAGCCCTGACAAAACTGCACCGAACAGTCCGCCGTAAAAAACACCGCCTCCGAAAATAACATCGGGTGTTGCTGTGTTCCAAAGGTCATACCGTGTTAAAGCATACAAAAGCTTCATTCCTACAATACCACCGAACAGGGATAATAGCTGAACCTCACGCGCACATATGATAAGTCCGCCTCTTTTTTTGACAATATGCATAAAAACGAGGTACTGAACAACAAATCCGACAAATGCAAATATATCATATACAGCAAATTTCAAGCCAAATATATCAATATACGGATACAAAACAGCACCTCCCTTTTCTTAGAGATTATCACATATCAAAAATAATTTCAAGCGAATTTTGAAAACAATAACGGAATATAAAAAATCGGTAATGCATAGACTTTACAAAACAAACTGAAAGGTTGTAATGATATGGAATACGATATAAAAGAGCGATGTGTGATCTTAGGGGAATATATTGCCGAAACGGGACAAACGGTGCGCATGTGCGCCTCAAAATTCGGTGTTTCAAAATCAACTGTACATAAAGATGTGACCGAGCGTTTAAAGTACATAAATCCGTCTCTTCACGGACAAGTATGCGAAGTACTCTCCGTAAACAAAGCTGAAAGACACATAAGAGGCGGAATAGCAACAAAAAACAAATATCTGCATAATAAGGAAAACAGCGGGACAAAATAACACCGTAATTTTTCAAGGAGAATTTACGGTGAGTGTAATTAAAATAAAAGATCCCCCGTGTGTTTTAGGGGTAGGAAATGCAGTCGGAAAAGAAGAATTTGAAGGTCCTCTTGGGGATTATTTTTCATTTCACAGCGATGATAACCGTTTCGGAATGAAAACATGGGAAAAAAGCGAAGCCGAAATGATTCGCACATCATACAACAACGCACTTGTAAACGCAGGCATTTCACCGAACGATGTTGATGCGGTATTTGCCGGTGATCTTATGAATCAATGCACGGCATCGGCATACGGACTCGCCGAGGTAAAAGCACCTTATTTCGGGCTTTACGGTGCTTGCTCAACAATGGCAGAGGCTCTTATTCTGGCATCGCTTACGGTGAGCGGAAAGACCTTTAAAACCGCCGCAGCGTGCGCCGCCTCGCACAACTGCACCGCCGAAAGGCAGTTTCGCTTTCCTGTTGAATACGGCGGACAAAGAACGCCGACATCACAAAGAACAGTCACAGCCGCCGCAAGCATGATACTGTCGCAAAATGATTCATATATGTACGTTTGTCATACCGCGCCCGGGAGAATGATCGATGCCGGAATAAATGACATCAATAATATGGGGGCGGCAATGGCACCTGCGGCATATGACACGCTTTTAAATTTTTTCACTGCAACGGGCAGTAAGCCGAAGGATTTTGACCTGATAGTAACGGGCGACCTCGGATTTGAGGGTGCGGAAATTTTAAAAGACCTTTTGAAAGAAAAAAATTACGATATTTCCCCCGTATACAACGATTGCGGACTGATGATATATAACAGAGAAGAACAGGATGTACACGCAGGAGGAAGCGGATGCGGATGCGGTGCGGCGGTACTGTGCTCATATATAGCTGAACATTTTAAAAACAAAAAATACAACGATGTGCTATTTATAGGCACAGGCGCGCTTATGAGTCCGCTTACGGTATTCCAAGGCGAAACCATTCCTGCGATAGCACACCTTGTGCATTTTTCATCAAAAAAATAAAGGAAATTAAAAATGGAAATTTTACTTCATTATATCCGTGTTTTCGTAACCGGTGGTATATTCTGTATTATCGCACAGCTTTTAATTGACAAAACGCGTATAACTCCGGCAAGGATCCTCGTTTGTTACGTTGTAAGCGGTGTTGCGCTTCACGCAATCGGGGTGTATGAAAAAATCATATCATTCGGCTCTATGGGTGCCAAAATCCCCCTGACAGGCTTCGGTTACTGTCTTGCCGACGGGGTACAAAAAGCAGTTGACGAAAAAGGACTTTTCGGTGCGTTGACAGGTGGACTTACAGGAGCCGCCGCAGGAATCGCAGCGGCAATACTTTTTTCATACCTATTTTCCCTTTTCTTTTCCAGCCGTGATACGTGATAAAAATCGGATTCATTTTCAAGATAAAATTTAAAATGAAAAAAGCAAGTCATGGGGTTGGCTCATTTAAGTAAAATATATATTACATTTGTAGAGGCGACCATTGGTCGTCCGCTTCAAAATGTATAAATATACTAAAAGCGGGAGTGATTGCACCACCCCCTACAGAATAAATATTCAAAAAGTACACGGGGCGACTTATTTTGGAAGTTATTTCCATAAATGAGCCACCCCCAGTTTTATTCGCCTGCGGCGAGTTCTATTGCTTCGCAGTGATATTCGTCTTGCGACGAGTGGTATTCGCCCACTCACTGTGTGAGCGTTGCGAGCTTTTAAGGCGAATAAAATATCACTAAAGCCGCAAGAAGATGCACGCTGGCGCGTGATGATATACAACCCCAAAGAGGCTGATGATATCCACAACTGTGTCGTGATGATATGCCAAGCCTGCGGCTTTGATAAACAAAAACAGAACATTCGTCGGTAGACAAATGTTCCGTTTTTGTTGGTGCGAGAAACGGGACTTGAACCCGTACGGTGAAATCCACACGCCCCTCAAACGTGCGCGTCTGCCAGTTCCGCCACTCTCGCATATTTCATTGTTGCTGTGTTTCAAACAACATTGTATATTATACACATTTAAATCGATTTGTCAATACCTTTTTGAAAAAAAGTTTATTTTTTTATATAAAATGTCACGGGCACTTGAATTTTTTCAAGTGCCCGTATTTCTCAATCGATTATTTGTAGTTCTGGAATATAAAGTTCAGTCTTCCGTGAGGTGCGGAATCGCCCGAAGTGTACATTTCTTCCATCGTGTCGATCATATCGTCACTGTCTGCCCACTTGAAGGAGAACTTGATCTTTGTGTAATCCTTGATACCTATAGATCTCAAAGGAACACGGATCATCATCTTGTTTCCTTCGATCTTATAATCGAGCTCTTCTGCCGCTTCAAATGCAAATGCATCGTCGGATGTAGACTTTGCAAGTGTTGTCTTTGCATCAGATGAAGCCTTGTGGTTGATTATATAGTCATAACCGTACCAGCCTGTTGTAGCATTATCGGAATTGATAAACAACTGCATCCATGTTGAGTCTGTATCTGCTGCTGTTATATCAGCTGCTGTTTCAACATAGAAATATGCGTACTTTGTATCGTAAACAACTTTAGATGCAACAATATCATTTCTGCCCGATGTATCTGTAAGTGTCTTTTTACCGAATGACATATTATTTCTGTCTGCTGTGTCACCCTTGAAGTCGCTGTATGTTACGAGGATATCATTCCACTGATCAAACGAACCGTTTATATCAATTATCTTTCTTGTATCCTGAACAAGTGTGGGAGCTGTTCCCTTGTATGCTCTGATATTATCGATAAGCTGCATATAGTAGTTATCGAAATAACCGCCTCGCATCATTTCAGCGTCACGGCTGAATTCGATATCACATGTATCTATAAATACAACTCTGTTATTTGTACCGCCGGGCTGACGCTGTGCAACCCATTCGTTCCAGCTTGTAACGAGAACGTAAGGAACGTCCACCTCAAGCGCACGGTCCCACTGTTCCTGGAAGTTGTAACCGTAAAGGTATGCGCCTTCTGTTTTGTCATTTCTTCCGTTGTGATAGCTTCTGCCCCAGTTTTTGTTGCTTCCGTAGATTGCAGAGTCAGAGAAGCATACAGTACCTGAGTGCTGTGCAATTGAAACGCTTATCGCTTCATCAACACCGTTGTACTGGAATACACGCTGAGGACGTGTGAAGTCCATCCAGGGCCAACCGCCGGAAGGAACAGCACCCTCATTGGGCCACTGCGGAACACGGAAAGAGAAGAAATTCTTTATGTGCGGCTGTGTGATCTGGTTTTCGTAAGCGATAATAAGGGGCTTTCCGTCAACCATAAACCATGTATCTCTGCAGAAGTTTCTTGCATATATCCAACCGTAGAGTGATGCTACAACACCGGGGGAGTCTGAATGTGTATAGAACACGACCTGGGGAGCATCCCAGCCCTGGCTGTTCATTTCATGAAGAACTTCCATAAGCGCCTTTGCGTTTTCAACGTAGGGATAACCGTTTGTTACGTCGATATAAAGGAAGTCAACATTTGCGTTTGCAAGCTCCTCAGCGTGCTTACGCATAACCCATTTATCTGAGCTGTAGTAGTAACCGTAAAGGGGTTCTGCAAAGAAATGCATTGCGCCCTGCGGGCCCCAGCCTTTGTATGTGGAACGTCTTGCAGCAGCTCCGCCTTCTTCAAGTATCTTATGCATATCAAATATGCCGCTGTCGCCATGCTCACCCATCCAGAGGAAGTAGAAAAGACCGACATATTTTCCTTCTGATATGTAATTTTTCGATGTTTCAGCTGTTTTAAGCTCACGGTCAACATCGTCAACAGCAACAAGCGGACCGCAGTTATAGTTGTTTTTATTGGGGTATGCAACACCGTCAACGATTATGTTGTCACCGTCAACTGTATATGCAGGTGTACCTGCAAAATTATCGTTTTCTGTGGGATAAGGCAATTCAGGCTCAGGCTCTTCAGTTACAGCATCTGTTTCGCCATTCGTTACATCATTACCGTTTGTATCGGTTTCCTGCGCACCTGTAATAACAGAGCTGTCGGAGGGGGATTTTGTACCTTCGCTATCACCGCCCGTGCAAGAAATCAGAACGGACGACACAAGCATCGCAAGCAATAATGCGCCCGAAACAATCTTTTTCTTCATAACTTAAAATCCTTTCATATAATAATGAATTCGTTATCAACAAAGCAGCCGAACAAAATATGCCGGCTGCTTTAATATATCAATTATTTTCCGCCGTTATCAGTGGATAATGCAAGCTTCTGTGTCCTTATCAAAGATGTGCATTCTGGAAACATCGAAAGCAACCTTGATGTTATCGCCTGCCCTTGCCTGTGAACGTGAAGATACACGTGCGATAAGGTTCTGTTCACCTGTCTTTATGTAGAGGTAGATTTCAGCACCCATAAGCTCTGTAACTTCTACGTATGTATCGATCGTCGATTCAGCGTACTGTGAGAGGTACATAGGCTCATCGTGGATACATTCGGGTCTGATACCGACAATAACTTCCTTGCCGATATATTCCTGAAGTTCGGGAGCGTTTGCCTTTTCTGCGGGAAGCTTCATCTTGTTGCCCTGGAATTCAACGAAAACATCGCTGCCTGTCTTTGTGAGGCTTGCTTCGATGAAGTTCATCTGAGGTGTGCCGATAAATCCTGCAACGAATACTCTGTTGGGCTTATCATAGAGGTTTTGAGGTGTATCTACCTGCTGGATCTTACCGTCCTTCATAACAACGATACGTGTAGCCATTGTCATAGCCTCTACCTGGTCGTGAGTAACGTATACGAATGTTGTTTCGAGCTTCTTGTGGAGCTTTGTAAGCTCTGAACGCATGGCCGCACGGAGCTTAGCATCAAGGTTTGAAAGCGGTTCGTCGAGAAGGAATACCTTAGGATTACGGACAATGGCACGACCGAGCGCAACACGCTGCTTCTGACCGCCGGAGAGAGCCTTCGGACGTCTGTCAAGCAAGTGTTCAATATCAAGAATACGTGCAGCTTCTTCAACTCTGCGCTTGATCTCAGCCTTAGGAGTCTTGCGAAGTTTAAGACCGAATGCCATATTTTCAAACACTGTCATATGAGGGTACAGAGCATAGTTCTGGAACACCATCGCAATATCTCTGTCCTTAGGAGCAACGTCGTTTACAAGCTTGTCACCGATGAAAAGTTCACCGTCTGTGATTTCTTCAAGACCTGCGATCATACGGAGAGTTGTGGACTTACCGCAACCGGAAGGACCAACGAAAATAATAAATTCTTTATCCTTAACTTCAAGACAGAAGTCGGAGACAGCTTCAACGCCGCCGGGATATCTTTTGTAAATGTGCTTAAGGGATAAGCTTGCCATTATAAAAATCTCCTTTAATATTCAGATTTCAGTACCGCTAAAAAAGGGTACAATTCTACCTTTTATTCATTACTGCCAATTATACCAAAGAAATGTGAACTTTTAAAGACGTTTGTTGCCCAAAAAATAAAACTTTTATTTGTAAAATATTCACAATACTTTTTGGATATATTTTTCAAAAACCAATGTACTCGCTGTATTTTTTTAATATATTAAAATCAAACATTCTTCGGTTTCTTCATCGTGAGGGATATTCTCTTTTTTTGAACATTGACCTCAAGCACCCAAACCGTTACCTGATCGCCTACAGAAACAGCCTCCGACGGATGTTTTATAAACTTATTCGAGAGCTGTGATATGTGAACAAGACCGTCCTGGTGAACGCCGATATCAACAAATGCACCGAAGTCGATAACATTACGCACAACTCCCGTAAGCTCCATTCCCGGTTTAAGGTCTGCCATATCAAGGATATCCTCACGGAGTATGGGTGCAGGAAAATCATCACGCACGTCACGTCCGGGCTTCTGAAGCTCTTTTACGATATCGTCAAGCGTCGGCGCACCTATTCCCAACTCTTCACAAAGCTTTGTTTTATTTTCTTTCTTTATCTTTTCACCGAGAAGAACGAGATTTCCGTCTTTCACATCATCATCCGTATAACCGAACTTTTTAAGCAGCTGTTTTGCCGCCTTATATGATTCGGGGTGAACGCCTGTGTTATCAAGTATTTCATCT
>JAZNEN010000086.1:0-6951 GCA_045588615.1 Eubacteriales bacterium | reverse complement strand
AAAAAGGTGCGCCGTGAAAGAATGGGACACATTGAGCTTGCGTGCCCCGTATCTCACATCTGGTATTTCCGTGCAATCCCTTCCAGAATGGGTCTTTTGCTCGACATTTCGCCGAGAACCCTTGATAAAGTCCTCTATTTCGGACAGTATATAGTAACAGATCCCGGTTCAACGGGACTTAAGCTCAACCAGCCCTTGACAGAAGCTGAATACCGCAAGGAATATGAGCGTCATGAAAACGATTTCAAGGTCGGTATGGGCGCTGAAGCTATCAAGGAGCTTTTGCAGAAGCTCGATATAGAAAAGCTTGCAGAGGAGCTTAAGGAAGAACTCAAAACAGCAACAGGTCAGAAGAAGGTAAAGCTTATCAAGAGACTTGATGTTGTTGAAGCGTTCAGAAAATCGGGTAATAAGCCCGAATGGATGATACTCGAAGTCGTGCCCGTAATTCCTCCGGAAATACGTCCGATGGTACAGCTTGACGGCGGCAGATTTGCAACATCTGACCTTAACGATCTGTACAGACGAGTTATCAACCGTAACAACAGACTTAAAAAGCTTATGGAGCTTATGGCTCCCGAAATAATCATCCGCAACGAAAAGCGTATGCTTCAGGAAGCGGTTGACGCGCTCATTGACAACGGAAGACGCGGCAAGCCCGTAACGGGTCCCAATAACAGACCTCTTAAGTCGCTTTCCGAAATGCTCAGAGGTAAGCAGGGACGCTTCCGTCAGAACCTTCTCGGTAAGCGTGTTGACTTTTCGGGGCGTTCCGTTATCGTCGTAGGTCCCGAACTGAAGATCTATCAGTGCGGTCTTCCCAAGGAAATGGCACTTGAACTCTTCAAGCCATTCGTTATGAAGCGTCTTGTTGAAACACAGAAGGCGTCCAACATCAAGGATGCAAAGAAGAAGGTAGACAAGATAGAAAGCTTTGTATGGGATGCACTTGAAAATGTTATCAAAGAACACCCCGTTCTTCTCAACCGTGCACCTACACTTCACCGTCTTTCAATTCAGGCGTTTGAGCCTGTGCTCGTTGACGGCCGTGCAATAAAGCTTCACCCCCTTGTATGTTCCGCATTTAACGCCGACTTTGACGGCGACCAGATGCCTGTACACGTTCCGCTTTCGGTTGAAGCTCAGGCAGAGGCAAGATTCCTTATGCTTTCCGCCAACAACCTTTTGAAGCCCGTTGACGGCCGTGCCGTTGCGGTTCCTTCACAGGATATGGTCCTCGGTTCTTACTATCTTACACTTGCCGCAAGCAAGGAAGCCCTTGATGAGTATGAAGCTTACAAGGCTCAGATCGGCGGAGTACCTGCGATAGATGACGAAAAGTACGGAAGATATACAGTTAAATTCTACGAAGAGTCATGTCTTGGACGCGGTACTGTGTTCAAGGATTTTGACGAAGCTGTAATGGCTTATGAAAATAAGTGCATTACACTTCACACACCTATAAAAATAAGAGTTACAAGAGAGATAAACGGACAGTCAAAGACAGGTATCATAGATGCAACTCTCGGCAGACTTATATTCAATGAAAATATCCCTCAGGACCTCGGCTGGGTAGACAGAAACGATCCTGAGCACTGTCTTGACCTCGAAGTAACATTCGTTGCTACAAAGGGCAAGCTCGGTGAGATCGTTGACAGATGTATAAAGAAGCACGGCGCAGCTGTAACGGCGCAGGTGCTTGACAAGATCAAGGCTATGGGCTTTAAGTACTCCACAAGGGGTGCTATCTCCATCGCTGTTCCCGATATGACAATACCGAAGCAGAAGCAGGCACTTCTTGATGCCGCTGAAAAGAGAGTTGAGCAGATAACAGAATTCTTCAACCACGGTGTTATGACAGACGAAGAAAGATATGAAGCGGTCGTTGCAACGTGGAACCAGACAACAAACGACGTTACAAACGCACTTCAGGCTTGCCTTGACCTTTACAACCCCATCAAGATGATGAGTGACTCCGGTGCCCGTGGTAGTATCAAGCAGATGCGTCAGCTCGCAGGTATGCGTGGTCTTATGTTTGCAACAAGCGGTAAGACGATGGAAATTCCGATCAAATCGAACTTCCGTGAAGGTCTTAACGTCTTGGATTACTTCGTGGGTGCGAGAGGTTCACGTAAGTCCCTTGCCGATACGGCTTTGCGTACTGCCGACTCAGGTTACCTTACAAGACGTCTTGTTGACGTTTCGCAGGAAGTTATCATTTATGAAGAAAACTGCGGTGCAAAAGAAGGTCTTGTTGTTTCTGAAATCAAAAACGGCAACGAAACTATCGAAAAGTTCAAGGAAAGACTTTTCGGAAGATATACTGTCCACCCCGTTGTCGATCCCGCAACAGGCGAGGTTATTGCAGGGGAAGACGTTATGCTTGACGACGAAATGTGCGACCGCATAATCGCCGCAGGTATCACACAGGTTGAGATCCGTACAGTTCTTAAGTGTAAGGCACGCCACGGCGTATGCGCACACTGCTACGGTATGGACCTTGCAACAACGAAGCAGGTCAACGTTGGTGAAGCTGTCGGTATCATTGCCGCACAGTCCATCGGTGAACCCGGTACACAGCTTACGATGCGTACGTTCCACACCGGCGGTATCGCGGGCTCCGACATTACACAGGGTCTTCCCCGTGTCGAAGAGCTTTTTGAAGCGCGCAGACCGAAGAAGACGGCTGTTATTTCAGAGCTTGACGGTACGGTCTCTATCGTTGAAACAAAACGCGCGAGAAACGTCACCGTTAAAAATGAGCAGACGGGCGAAACATGGACAGTCGCTATCCCGAATATTATGGCGCTTACGGTTAAGAACGGCGACCACGTATTCAAGGGCGAGCCTATGTCAGACGGTAGTATGGCTCCCGGTGATATCCTTCACACAAAGGGACTTTCCGCTGTGTATGATTACATCATAACGGAAGTTCAGAAGGTTTACCGCAGCCAGTCCGTTGATATCAACGATAAGCATATTGAGGTCATCACAAGACAGATGACAAGAAAGATCCGTGTCGAAGATCCGGGCGATACGTCGCTTTTGGTAGGCGCACAGATCGATATAAATGAATTCAATGATGAAAACGATAAGATCGAAGCAAGAAGAGCCGCAGGCGAAATTATGCTTCGCCCCGCAACGGGCGAGCCCGTGCTCCTCGGTATCACAAAGGCTTCTCTCGGTACGGAATCCTTCCTTTCCGCCGCTTCCTTCCAGGAAACGACAAAGGTTCTTACGGATGCCGCTATCAGAGGCAAGGTCGACCACTTGCTCGGACTTAAGGAAAATGTCATTATCGGTAAGCTGATACCTGCAGGTACAGGTATGGATAAATACCGCGAGATCGACATTGAAAAGAACATTGATTTTACAGAACTTTAATTGAATAAGAGTGGGGGCGACCCTGTGCGACGTGCGATATGACGCCCTTTGCATAGGTACGCCCCTCTCGTTTTAGGTAATATGAATTTTAAAAAAATATATTGTGTATTTGCCGCACTTGTAATTCTTTTCGGAATGTTTCCGTTTTGTGTGTACGGTGTCGGTGAAAAATACGTAAGCGATTTTTCGGACACAGAATCTCTGAATGAACTTACGGTAAGACTGAACGACGGCGAAGTTTATGCGGAAAACGGCGTACTGACGATGGTTGGAGCAACTGAATATCCTCCGTCGACAAAGGTAATATTTCCGTTTGAATGTGAGGGGGATTTTTCCTGCTATATTGATATGTCATTTAACGAGGTGCAGTCGGATTTGGCGAATTGCGGACTGTTTTTCGGTGATGACGGCGAAAATGAATACAAGCTGACAACTCACCGCGAAGGTGATAAAACGGTATTTTGCGTTATGTATTGCGAAAACAATGAAGAATTTACCGTGCTTTCCGAAGCGGAAACAGTATGCGGTGACGTATTCAGGCTCGGTGCTGTTGTAAACAGCGGTGTTTTGTATGTAAGCGCGGATGGAGAACCGATTCTGGAATGTGCCGCAATCTACCCGACGGCGGGCAGTATCGGCGTGGAAGCACGGCTTCTGACAGCAAGATTTGATAATGTCAGTATAAAAAATGAAAAAGCAGATGTGGAAAAAGCCTCCGACAGCTACAATGCAGTGATATATGTTCCGAAAACAGGTATAGTTTGTCCGCCTGTCGTTATTGAAGCCGACAATGCAAAAAATGAGTCTTACGATGTCAATATGAAGCGTCAGGCAATAACCTTATACGATGTGAAGATGGTTGACGGTATCCTGTGTGTTTTTTCGGGTGCTGATAAGCTCGGTACAATTGATGAAAGACTGAAGATATCGGGGAAGCTTTCCGTGCCTGCGTTTTCCGTTTCCGATAAAGAAAGTGCGGATATGCTTGCGTTGTATCTCTCCGAACGTAAAATAAAAGATGCATTTGTTATATCAGCAAAGGATGAGCTTATAAAAACAGTCACAAGCCGAAATCCCTTTGTAAGGGGAGTTGTCGATGCATCTTCGACAATAACCGTAAACGTTGATGAGCTCTATAAGAGGGCACAAGATGCAGGTTCCAACATTGTGATACTGCCGCAGAGAAGCGTAAACGTCAAGACCGTAAGGGCACTTAAATCGGTGTTTTTGACGGTTTATGCAATGTGCGGAGAAAGGAACACAAATGGCGATATATACACGTGCCTTTCATCGGGTTGTAACGGTATAATAGGTGATGCGGACGCTGTCATAAGCTATATGGAGTCGTTTTCCGATATGACACATTTCGGCGTTCCTTTTTCGGTGTCAAAGGGTGGTGACGCAGAAGCGGCACATATAAACTCGTTGACAGCAGTAATGACGGCGGCAAAGGGCGGTGCTGATGTTATACAGGTAGATGTGTGTATCACTGATGACGGATATCCTGTATTGAGTGCAACAGACCAAACTGAATATCTTAACCAAAATGTAAGCATATATGCAACACCCTTGAATGAACTTAAAAAGCTTCACTATACAGATGAAAGGATATCTGCTGAAACAATAGTAACACTTTCAGAGATGTTCAAGCATCTGAAAAACTCATATCCCGAAACCGTGGTATATACAAAGCTTTCCGATGACAGAACTGTTACAGCAGATGCCGTCAACGGTGCGGCGATTGAATACGGTATGCAGTCCCGCGTGGTAATTCTTACTGAAAAAGCTTCTGTTGCGGAATATACGAACAGTAAATTACAGGTAGGTGCAAATCTCACATCACTTGTAAACATCCCGTTGAACGCTTCCGAAAACGAAGCGGTATATTGTATTGAAGCTGCACGGCGTCTTGTGAATTCATCGTATTTTGCAAACACTACGAAGTTTACAAAAGAGTTTTTGTATTATGCGCTTTCAAGGGGGATAAACGTTTATCAAGAAAGTAACAGACAGGTAAGCGGGCTTGATATCCAGAAGGGACAGGACGGAACTGTTACCGTATCGGCAACACGTGCCGATGGAACGGTATACGATGTCACGGATGAGGCTGAATTTGTCACGGTCAGCGGCACACCGATCTTTCATGACGGAAAGGTATCGGGTGACGGCGTTTTTGCTATGCGCGTGCCATTTTCCGATGGTTATGTATATACACGCAGTATGACGGCGGCAACAGAAAAGACAGATGAAGAAACAACTGCCGATATAACGGACGAAGGAACTGACGGTAATGTGATAAAATATATCATTATTGCAGGCTCTGCCGTGATGGTAGCGGGCGGCCTTATCTTCTTCGGATTCTTGAAAAAATCCTCTTTTAAGGCAGAAAAAGAGTGATTTTGTGTAAATTGCATAAAAAAGACAAAGATATTAATATAAAATTGTAAATCGGCTAAATTCTCAATTTAATTGCGGTAACTATTGACAAAACCGTAATTTTATGATATATTGTTATACGTATGTATATAGTCGGCGGAAACGGGAGGATCGTATGATGAGTCCTGCGGATTTTCACCCGTCTGAGTTAAAGATCGGGCTGAACAGTACGGTAAAAGCCGTAAAGAAAGATTCTGCCGCGCTTGTATTTATTGCATACGATGCGGATGATGCTGTTAAGAACAAGGTAAGCGGCTGTGTCGGTGAAAAGGATGTCGCTGTTTGCTTTGAATATTCAATGCTTCAGCTCGGTGTGCTTTGCAACATCGAGGTGCCGTGTGCCGTATGTTGCGCTTTAAAAGCACAATAAAAGATACTTCCGCTGCCCCTCGGGTTTGCGTTTGTATAATAAACAACTTATTTTTGAAGAAAGGAGGATCCCCGAGATGCCAACCTTTAACCAGTTAGTTAAAAACGGTCGTCACGACAAGAAGTACAAGTCTAAAGTACCGGTACTTCAGAAGGGCTACAACTCCCTTAAGAAGCGTGCAACAGACCAAAGCTCACCTCAAAAGAGAGGCGTTTGCACAAAGGTAACAACAGCTACACCTAAGAAGCCTAACTCCGCTATCCGTAAGATCGCCAGAGTCAAGCTCGTTAACGGTCTTGAAGCTACTTGCTACATTCCCGGTATCGGTCATAACCTTCAGGAGCACTCCGTCGTTCTTATCCGCGGCGGCCGTGTACGTGACCTCCCCGGTGTGCGTTACCACATCATAAGAGGTACTCTTGATACACAGGGTGTTGCAAAGAGAAACCAGAGCCGTTCGCTCTACGGCGCAAAGAGAGCAAAAGCAGGCAAATAATAAGTCTGCAGGTTAAAAAAGTTTCAGCTTTCAGAAATGCAAAAGCCGGGAATATCCTTTATTCAAAAATAAGGTGTTTATTATCAAACCCGACAGCTTTCTGCACGGACGAAAAGTTATACTTTCGAGTACCAATGATATCATGAAAATTAATGAAGGAGGGAAGTACAGTGCCGAGAAGAGGTCAAATTTCCAAGAGAGACGTTCTGCCGGATCCGCTTTATAACTCTAAGCTCGTTACAAAGCTCATCAACAACATTATGTA
>JAZNEN010000085.1:0-10667 GCA_045588615.1 Eubacteriales bacterium | reverse complement strand
AAAGTGCTTGGGACCCGTTGCATCGGCTGTTATAAAGGGAAGATTGATGTTTGTGCTTGTCATACCCGAAAGCTCGATCTTTGCCTTTTCAGCCGCTTCCTTAAGACGCTGAAGCGCCATTTTATCATTTTTGAGATTAATTCCGTTTTCCTTCTGGAAAGTTTCAGCCATCCAGTCGATAATTCTGTTATCGAAGTCATCACCGCCGAGACGGTTGTTACCTGCTGTTGCAAGAACTTCAACGACACCGTCGCTTATTTCAAGCACAGAAACGTCGAATGTACCGCCGCCAAGGTCGAATATGAGTATCTTCTGCTCGGAGTTATCCTTGTCAACACCGTAAGCGAGAGCTGCCGCTGTAGGCTCGTTGATAATTCTCTTTACATCAAGACCTGCAATCTTACCTGCATCCTTTGTTGCCTGACGCTGTGCATCGGAGAAGTATGCGGGAACTGTGATAACAGCTTCTGTAACACTTGTTCCGAGATATGCTTCAGCATCTGCTTTGAGCTTCTGCAGGATCATAGCGGAAACCTCTTGAGGTGTATATGCCTTGCCGTCGATTTCTACTTTGTAACCTGTGCCCATCTCTCTTTTGATGGACATAACTGTCTTGTCGGGATTTGTGATCGCCTGTCTTTTTGCAACAGCACCGACAAGTCTTTCACCCGTCTTTGAGAATGAAACAACTGAAGGTGTTGTTCTTGCTCCTTCGGGATTGGGGATAACGACAGGCTCACCGCCTTCGAAAACCGCAACACAAGAGTTTGTTGTACCCAAATCTATACCAATAATTTTTCCCATAATTCTTTACCTCTTTCTATATTAGTTTGCGACCTTTACCATTGCGTATCTTATTACGCGGTCGCCTTTTTTATAACCCTTTTGAAGAACGAGTGAAATTGTATTTTCACCGAATTCATCATTTTCCTCGTGCATTACCGCACTGTGTATCTCTGCATTGAACTCGTCACCGATCTGCCCATACACTTCAATACCCATTTTTGCAAGCGTATCATGAAATCCGTTGATTATCATTTTAAGACCGTTTTTCGATTCTTCATCGGCGGCAAAATCAGCCGCACGCTCGATATTATCGAATATAGGAAGCATTTCCTCAACAGCGTCCATATATGCACTTGAATAGATCGTTTCACTTTCTTTTGCTGTGCGCTTCTTGAAATTGTCAAATTCAGCAAACAGACGTACGTATTTATCCGCTGCCTCCGCCTTTTCCTGCTGTGCTTTTTCAAGCGACTCGGAAAGTGTGCGGTTTTCAATCTTCAACGCTTCAATTTCCTTTTTTTCCTTCTTTTTGTCCTTTTTGGGCTTTTCTGCATCTTCTGCGGTTTCCTGTTCAACCGTCTCTTTATCCATCAACTCTTCGTTTTCAGGCATACCTTAAAAATTCCTTTCTTGGATCTATTTTAATCATCCGGGGGTTTCAGTTCTTTTATGTCCGGATTTTGTATTGTACTTGAAATGCACTTTGCAAGATACTCAACCATCGCAACGACCTTCGGATATTCCATCCTCTGCGGCCCTATAACACCGATAGCACCGACGACCTTGCCGTTGACCTTAAAGGTTTTTAGTATCATCGAAGAATTCGATGCAACCGTGCTTCCCTCTCCGCCGATGTAGATGCTTACATCGTTACCCGAATCCTTTTCCACAAGATCCATTATTTCTTCCTTCTTATCCATAAGGGAAAGAAGCTGGCGGAGATTTTCAACATCGGAAAATTCGGGATGTTCAAGAAGCTTTTCAACGCCCTCAAACTTAAGCTCACCCTCATCATCGCTGTTCATAGCATCATACACGCACTTTATAACAGGGGATATCAACATGTCATACATTCCCATATCCGCTTCCATTTTCATTATAAGAGGCAGAGAAATTTCAGATGATACCCTGTGTGTGATATTGTTGTTCAGCACTCCGCACAGGCGGTTGAGAATTTCCTCATCGACCTCAATTTTTGACTGAATATACCTTGATTTCACCGTTTTATCGCTCATTATCATACTGAGGATGAAATTGCGGCTGTCCACATAAGTCGTTTTAAAACAACTCACAATAAGGTTCGTTACCTTAGGTTTTACGGACACTGTGGGATAATTCGTCATTGAAGTGATGAGCTTACCTGCCGCTTTGAGCATTTTATCAAGCTGTGATATACGGGCGCGTTGCATATTGTTCAGCTCTTCAAGCTCTCTTGCGGTGAGTGAATATGCCTGCATAAGCGAGTCAACATAAAATCTGTATCCTGCCTTTGACGGCACACGGCCTGCAGAGGTATGGGGCTGTTCGAGATAGCCCATATTCTCAAGCTCACTCATTTCGTTTCTGATGGTGGCGGAAGAACAGCCTATATCACACATCGATGTAAGATATTTAGAGCCCACAGGCTCACCGTTTTCGATGTGCGCATCAATGAGCGCACGGAGAATTGCTTTTTTTCTTTCGGAAAGTTCATCTCCGATACCCATATGACCGCCCCCTTTTCATTTTTAGCACTTTATCGCAAAGAGTGCTAAACTTTACATAGAATGTACCATTATAAGGAATTTTATTCAAGAAGTTTTTAGATTTTTTCTGTGAATTATTTGTAAACTGTGCGTTTTTTTGGCATTCGCTTGTTTTTGGTGATAAAAAATACATTTACAAAGCCTTTTATGATTGCTAAATCGTCTTAATTTTTTTCAAAAAGGCTTGACACATAATAAAAAGGTGTTATAATAACTGTGTAAAATTAATTGTTTGATCCGAAAGGAATATTTTTATGGCACATAAGCTTGGTATAATCGGTTACGGCGGAATGGCTACGTACCACCATCGCCGTATCAAAGAGTGTCTTTCTGATATATTGACAGTCACAGCAGCATTTGATATTGACAACGCAAGATGTGAGCTTGCAGAAAACTCTGGACTTAAAGTATTTGATAATGCAGACGACTTTTTTGCATCAAATCTTTTCGATATTGTCCTTGTTGCAACGCCGAACAACTTCCACCCTCAATATGTTATTTCCGCGCTTGAACACGGATATCACGCAGTTTGCGAAAAGCCCGTTGCAATAACTGTAAAAGAATTTGACAGTATGGTAGAGGCGGCAAAGAAAAACGGAAAGATATTCTCTGTCCACCAGAACAGACGTTGGGACAGAGATTACAGAATAGTAAAGGAAGCAATAGACAAAGGTCTTATCGGCAAGCCTTACTCAATCGAATCACGAGTACACGGTCAGAACGGTGTCGTTCACGGCTGGCGTGAGTTTAAGGTTGCAGGCGGCGGTATGCTGTTTGACTGGGGAGTACACCAGATCGACCAGATCGTTGATATGATGAACGGCGAAAAGATCGTTTCTGTTTACGCCAATCTTCACTCTGTAAGAACTCCTGAGGTTGATGACTACTACAAGCTCATTCTCCGTTTTTCAAACGGAACCACAGCGCAGATAGAAACAAGCACATACACGCTCATTCAGCAGCCCCGTTGGTATGCTTACGGTGACGGCGGCTCACTTATAATCGAGGGCTGGGACTGCAAGGGCAGAATAATCCGTGCAAAGGACCATATGATGAACTGGGAGCCTGTTGTTGTACAAACAGTTGCAGGGCCTACAAGAACAATGGCACCGCGCCCTGTTGAAACACTTGAAGAAATACCGCTTCCGACGGTTGACCCGCATTGGTCGGAATACTACCAAAATGTGATTGCGGCGATAGACGGAAAGGAAAAGCTTATCGTCGATGAAATAAACGTCCGCCGTGTACTTCAGGTTATGGAAGCCGCATTTGAGTCTGACAGACTCGGCGCAGGTATTGCCTGCGAAATATAAAATTGTAAAGTAAAACAAAAAGGATATTCTTTATCTGCAAGGAATATCCTTTTTTCAATAAATATATTTCAACATAAAATATGCCCCCTTTGCCTGCGGCAAGGGGGCGCATATTTTATAAGTAAACAGTTGTTATGGGTGAGCCATCACTGTAAGATATCGAAATCTGTTACGGTAAATAATCAGAAATCAATGCTTCTAATTGCTCATCATCAAAAAAGAAATATCCGTATTCATTTACCCCTGAACGGTTAAAGCATTGTGCATCTGCATGAATGAGATCGAAATCTCCGTTTTTATAGCAAATTTGAATAACAGTATATCCGACATCCATTTGATACGGGTCACCCCAATTTACGGAACATTCCACATCATGAAGCCTGTCTATAAAATTTGCAATATCGCTGTTGCTTATTTGCGTAAGTACAGTATACTCATATCTGTATTCACCGTAAACATATTCATCTAAAGTGATAATTTGAACAGACTCTACATTATCAATTTCACAAATATACGACTGTGGGTAAAGTAAACCGCAGGAACACAAAAAACACATAGTAATGATACATAGCATACACAATTTTGATTTGAAAATTTTCATATAGGACCTCCTTCGGAACATAATTGTATAAGACGGATATGTACCGTCCTGTCAGGCGATCGTTTTATCAGACAATAAGCACACGGATGTCGGAAAAGTCTTTTTCTGCAAGTGCATTTTTGTTTATCAAGAAGCACAGCTCGTCTCCCTTTTCAAAGGAAAATGAAATGTTATCATCTTCATACGCTCTGAAAGACGCTAAAACTATCATATCATCAGTCACATTGAATTTTTCGCCGTCATCTTCATCGTCATCAAATTCATCGAAAAATTCGTCCTCACCGTTATCTTCAAACTCAAGATCGTCAGACTCTGATATTAAACTGATATCATAATCTTCCTGTGACGGAACAAGCGACAGCGGATCGGGAGATGTATCGTTTCCGTCTTCATCGACAAGGCGGAGCGTTGCAAGCTCATCTTCGTTTTCGTTAAACCAAAACACCTTAGCCGCCCCTTTTACATTGGGCGTTGCGGGCTGTTCTATAGCGTTGTAGAAGAAATACAGTATTCCCTCTTTCGGAAGCAATTCGCTTTCAACATCCTTACAGTTTATCTGTGCTAAGAATGTCATATCTATATCGTCGCCGTATTTTGATGTCGTAACAGGCCATTCAAAATATTCAGGCGCATCGGGTGAACCGAACATATGTGTTTCACCAACTGCGAATTCCCTTTTTTCATCTGAAATAATAAAATTTTTCATCATCAATTTCCTCCCTGTATCAATAATTCTGGAAAAGATAGTTAAGTCTTCCGTGAGGTGCTGTATCACCGTCTGTATACATCTGCTCCATAGTGGTTATTTTTTCCGTACTGTCAGCCCATTTGAAGCAGAATTTGATCTTATCCGATGTAAGCCCCAAAGCCGAACGGGGTACTGTTATCATAAGCTCATTACCTTCGAGGATATACTGTACAGATGCGCTCTTTGTATAGCTGTATGTTTTGCCGCTGCCTGAATACTTATTTACATTTTCCCGATCGATAATGTAGTCATAACCGTACCAACCTGTTGATGTGCTCATATCAATATTAAGATATAAGTTGAGATTTGTACCGACTTTTTCGTTTGAAATATTTTCGTCACACTTCACGTAGAAATAGAAGTTTTCACTGTCAAAGCACACCTTTGCATTCGTTATATCATTTCTGTTTGTTTGATTTACATAGCTTGTATAGCCGAATCCGCTTGTATTTCGTTCAATTGCGTCACCCTTCGCGTCAAGATAATCAACCTGAACATCCGCCCAATCATCAAGCGTTTTTATACAACCGTCGTGTCTTTGAGGCTGTATAAGTGCGGGGGCTGTGCCCTTATACCTGTTGATGTTATACATCAGCTGCATATAGTAGTTGTCGAAGTAATATCCCTTTGCCATTTCGCAGTCCCGGCTGAATTCAACATCAAAACAGTCGATAAACATTATAGGATATGTTGAATTAGCAGACTGTCTCTGCGCCACCCATTCGTTCCAACCGGTAACAAGTACAACGGGAACATCCTCTTTTATTGCCCTGTCCCACGTTTCCTGGAAATTATAGCCGTACAGGTATGAATCATCACCGTTATAGCTGTCATTATAATTACCGCCTCGATAGCTTCTTCCACGGTCTCGTGTGGGACCGTAAAGCGATGCTATACTGAATGTAACAGTTGAACAGTGCTGAGCAACAGATACGCTTATTGCCTCGCGCTCTCCGCTGTCATTATAATATACCTCATCCCATTTAAAGAAGCTTATCCACGGCCAGCCGTTCACCCTTTTCGAGCTTTCGTTGGGCCACTGAGCTTCCCTTACGGTAAAGAAGTTACGGTATTGTGTACTGAGTTCGTTTTCAAATCCTACAATAACAGGTCTTCCCTCAAGATAAAACCACGTATCGGGATAATATTTCGTTGCATAAATGCTGTTATAAAGCTGTGCAATAGTTCCGGGAGAATCTGTATGAGTATAGAAAACTATCTTCGGGGCATCCCAGCCCATTGTATTGTATTCGTGCAGAATACTCATAAGCGCTTTTGCGTTCTCAATATAAGGATACCCGTTTGTGCAGTCGATATAAAGAAAGTCAACACCCGCATTCGTGAGCTGTTCTACGTGCTTACGCATTACCCATTTGTCATTACTCTTGTAATATCCGTACAGGGGCTCTGTATAGAAGTGCATAGAACCGACGGGACCCCATCTTGAAGTATTTTTCGCCGCATCGCTGTACTGAGCAAGTATCTTCATATTATCGAGCACGCCGTAATCTCCGTGCTCCCCAAGCCAAAGGAAGTAGAAAAGTCCTACATACTTTTCTTCATCAACAACGCTGACCTCGCTGTTCATACCGTTGATCACAAGCCCTGTATCGCTTACGCCTACAAGCGGGCCGAATGTATTATTGTTGTTATTCGGAGCTTTATAGCCTTCTTTTGTGACAATATAGTTTCCAATCACTGAATACGAGTCATATTCACCTGCGGGTTTATTGACATTTACGCCGTCATCGGGCGCAAAATCCTTATTTCGCAGGAATAAGGCGCGTATTTGCGCCATACTTCCCGCTGTAATGATGTAGTGTGATGTATATGTTCCCATAGTCGGCAAATATTCATTCGTGTAAAGGGACGCACTTCCGCCTGAAATTTCGATTCCGTCAGCACTTGGGGCGTAGATACCGAGGCATACAGACGCCGATGTATTGCCCAATGCGAGCCAGCGCTCCGAAGTTTCTGCAAACTGCATACTCGCGGTGATTTTCGAGTGCGCGTCACCTTCCCACGGTGTATCGCCTGTATACGTATAGAATGTTCTGAGTGACGATGTCGGAACGATTGTCGGCAGATACTGCTTTTCCCTGTTTTCGTGACCAAACTCATAAAAATCACTGACACTGACCTGTACCTGAACACAGTCATTATAAAGTGTGTAGACCGTTTCTATGTAGCTGTCAGCAAGCTTATCGTTTGAAGCATCATACGGCTGTACCTTAACAGTAAGCGTTTTCGATGTCACCGAATAATCTATCAGCTTTCCGTACGTTTGATCAAGTGTATATTTATCCCCGCTGTGCGGATATTCATCACTTCCTGTGTAATTATTGTAAATGAGGTTTACGGCATCGCCCGTTCCCGACACAAGATTTGCATAATAGCTCACGGCACCGCCATAGCTCAGATCGACCCCAAGCTTGATAGAGTCGTTCTGAATATATACCTGACTGCCGGATATTTCCTCGTACTTTACGGAAAGGGACGTCAAATGCAGTTTTTCGCTTTTTTCCGTTGTATTTGTAAATTCATAGCCGAGAACCGTGTCACCGACAGCACCCGACAGTGCATCTTCGATAAACGCCGTGTACTTTATGTTTTCACCTGCGGGAAGATAAAAATATTCCGTTATTTTTTCGTTGCCGTATCTGTATGTTATCTTCGCTTTCATATCAGCGGATGACGAATAAACGACCGTGAATTTATTGAACTCTTGCTTTGCGGCATTGACGGTTTCAACAACTGCCGTGTCTGTGAAAATGTAATTGTTGCTATAACCGTTTACCATACCGTCAAATCCCGAAACATTTGCCGAAAAAGCACCGGAAAGTGAGTTTATACTGGCAGACTCGCACATTGTAATAACTTCCGCTACAGTTTCTGTATATAGCTCCGGGGAAGATCCGTCAAGTTTCTTGCACTCGCTGTAATAAGATGTGCTGATAGGCATAGAATATTCCGTTACAGCTTTACCGTTTTGCAAATATGAAGCATATGCAACAGCAGTATACATAGTTGCATAGTCTTCCTTCGATGTTCCGATATCGGAAAACGCCCCTTCAAATATAAGCTTGCCCGACTCAAAAGCAGCACCGTCAGACGGTATATTTACAGCATTTTCCGTTTCAAGAGTCAAAGCATCATCAAGCATAAATGACGGTATTACGAGCGTGCCCAACATCAGTTCTGTATCAGATATCTTTTCATACTTTCCTTCCTTGCGGAAATCTGTTTTAAAATTCAGCCCAACAGGATCTGACATAACTTCTACATCTGTAATGGCAAGTATTGATCCTGTTTCCTCTGATACCGTACTGTCACTTTGAACTGCGGTTTCGCTGTTTCCGCTTGTACACGACGGAAAGACCGAGCAAACAGCCATAATAAGCGCAAGAAACATTGCAGTCATTTGTGATTTTTTCATAAATTCACACTCGCTTCTGGAAAGATTTTTGAACATTATAGCATATGTTAATCTTATTGTCAATAAAAATTCTTATTAATCAGCTTGAAAATAATACTTCATAAGAGTAGAATATTGCCATAGTAAATTCAAGAAAGGAATTAAAATGAAGCAACCCGATTTTTTTGACAAAACAAAGTTTTCCACCGGAAAATTAAAAGGGATCATTATTGCAGTTGTTATACTGATATTCGCCGCAATACTGATATCCACCTCGTATTACACAGTTGACGACAAACAGCAGGCAGTGATTACGACATTCGGAAAGGTCACATCCGTAACCGACGCGGGAATACATTTCAAAATACCGTTTGGTGTGCAAAAAGCGCACATAGTGGATGTTAATATTTCACGAAAGCTCGAAATAGGTTACAGAAGCGACTCTGAGGATTCGACTGTATTTGAAACAGTTGAAAGAGAAAGCAAGATGATAACCGGAGATATGAACATTGTAAATGTTGACTTCTTCGTTGAATACAAAGTTTCAGATCCGGTTAAGTTCCTTTTCAATTCAAAGGAACCTGAAATGATACTGCGTAATCTTGTACAAAGCCAGATAAGAAATGTTATAGGCTCAGCAAAGGCTGACGATGTCCTTACTTCAAGCAAAGCCGCGCTTCAGCAAGAAATAAAAAGTCTCACAATAACAGAGCTTGAGGGATACGATATCGGACTTATCGTGACCGACGTCCGCATACAGGATGCGGAGCTCCCCACAGATGAGGTAAATGAAGCATACAAAGAGGTCGTAAACGCATATCAGGGCATGGAAGCGGAGATAAACCTTGCAGAAGCATACAAAAACTCAGAGATTCCCAAGATGGAAGCTGAGGTAGACAAAATACTCAAGGAAGCCGAAGTACAGAAGCAGGAAAGAATCAATGAGGCAAATATGAAGGTGGCAATGTTCGGTGCGATGTATGAACAGTATGCACTCAGTCCCGAAGCCACAGTCACAAGAATGTATTACGAAGCGGTAAGCAAGATACTCCCCGGTGTAAAGCTTTACATCGATGCAGGTGACGGTGATACACAAAAGCTGTTGCCGCTTGAATCATTTTTGACAAATAACGAAAAGGAGGCAGAATGACAATGAAAAAAGCATTAAAGATAGTGATCCCCGTTTTTCTTCTTGTAGTACTTATTTCCGTTGCATCACAGTGCTTCTATGTTGTAAAGGAAAACGAATACGGCTGTACGGTACGTTTTTCAAAGATAATCGACACAAAATCGGAACCCGGGCTTTACTTCAAAGTTCCATTCATCGACACGGTAAAAGCATTCCCGAAAACAATGCTGTTCTATGACATTCCCCCATCTGAGGTGCTTACTCTTGACAAAAAGAGTATGACCGTTGACAGCTATATCACCTGGCAGATAGACGATCCGCTTCTGTTTTATCAGACAGTCAGCACAACAACCGCGGCAGAAAACAGACTTTATGACACAACATATAACGCATTCAAAACAAAAATGGGTATTCTTAATCAGGACGATATCATAAATGACCTTCCTGCAGAAGAGCGTAACGTAATCTACGAGGAAATAAAGCACGAGGTCATGGAAAAATCAAAAGACTACGGCATAAGCGTTGTTGATGTTAAAATGAAGCGTCTTGACTTGCCCGCAGAAAACGAGGAGGCGGTATATACAAGAATGATCTCCGAGCGTACAAGAGATGCTGAGCAGTACCGTGCAGAGGGTAAAAAGCAGGCAACGCAGCTCCGCACCGACGTGGATAAACAGGTAGGTGTTTCCCTTTCAAATGCTCGTGCGGAAGCAGAAAAGATAATTGCAAGCGGTGAGGGTGAATATATGCGCATTTTAGCTGAGGCATTCAACACCTCCGAAAAGCAGTCATTCTACGAGTTTGTACTGTCAATTGAAGCTCTTCAAGCGGCGATGGACGGTGAAAATAAAACTATTATTCTCGGTAAAGACAGCCCTATTACAAAAGTGCTTCTGAGTGACAAAATAGAAAATAAACCGAGCGTGCCCG
>JAZNEN010000084.1:0-4249 GCA_045588615.1 Eubacteriales bacterium | reverse complement strand
CAATATATAAACATTTGCAAAACACATAGGACACATTTAAATAAAAATTCAGAAAATAATTTAATTTTTCATTCATAACTTTTACCATTATTTTCCTGTACATACATAAACATTTTATTTATATACTACTTTTGGTAAATGATAACAGCAAATAAAAAAAGCCCATGTAAGGGCTTTAAATGTAAAAATTATTTCTTGTAAAACTTGCCTTGATACGTATTTCTTTTATAAAGTTCTTTGTCTATTTCGTTTATTACGCACGTTTTCTTAATACTCCACAGAGGTGCGACGAGCGAATTTTTATCTCCATCCCCTGTTACCCTCGCAATAACCGTTTCGGGCATCATTCTTTCGATCTGTGAAGCTGTAACGCTTACATATTCTTCAAGTGTAAGCATGTTAAATTTACCGTCATTATACATTTTTTCAAGCGGTGTTCCCTTCAGAATATGAAGCGAATGTATTTTTACAAATTCGGGCGAAATTGATGAAACAAATTCTGCACTATCGATCATCATATCATATGTTTCATACGGCAAGCCGTTAATTAAATGAACGCATATATTTATCTTATTGCTTGTATTTCGCAGTTTTTGATAGCCTTTTATGAAATCGTCTGTTGTATGGCATCGATTTATCAGCTTCGCCGTCGTATCGTGAATAGTTTGTAAACCGAGCTCCACCGTCAGAACTGTTCTTTCGGCAATTTCTCCCAGATACTCACAAACATCATCGGGTAAAGCGTCTGCGCGTGTTGCGATATTAAGACCGACAACATCGGGGTAACTGAGTGCTTCTTCATACTTTTCTTTCAAAATGTGAAGCGGTGCATACGTATTTGTATGCGCCTGAAAATACGGAATTATTCCACAGTCCTTCCATTTATTTTCCATGACGGTACGTGTTTTGTCAAGTTGCTTCGTTACAGAAAGTGAACAGTCTGCCGCAAAATCACCGGATCCTCTGTCGGAACAGTATATGCACCCGCCATATCCTGCTGTCCCGTCAATATTCGGACAAGTGAATCCACAGTCAAGCGGAACCTTTGCGCATTTTTTTCCAAATTTATGTTTTATATAATAATCATAAGTATGATATCTTTTGTTTGAATCCGAATAAACAAACGGATTTTTATCTTTTTGTGTTAATTTCATAAGGAAACCTATAAATTTAAAATTTATATATAATAACTTAACCGTTAAATCGAAATTAAGGTATATAATGTCAAATAACGATTAATTAAACTAAGAAAGCGTGATAACTATGTCAAATGAAGAATGCACGCATGACTGTTCGTCTTGCTCTGCAAACTGTTCATCGAGGGAAAAACCTCAGTTTGAGCCGCAGAACAAGCACTCTCATGTAAAAAAAGTAATCGGCATCGTAAGCGGAAAAGGCGGTGTCGGAAAATCACTTGTAACCTCGATGCTCGCAACTGTTATGCAGCGCAGAGGCTTCCGCACGGCAATACTCGATGCTGATATCACAGGCCCGTCGATACCGAAGGCATTTGGTCTTCACGGCATTTGTGACGGTGACGGTGAAAACATCTTCCCGTTTGTAACCAAAATGGGAACGGAAGTAATGTCTGTAAACCTTTTACTTGAAGACGAAAGAACGCCCGTTATCTGGAGAGGTCCTGTTATTGCAGGAACCGTAAAACAGTTCTGGTCTGACGTCCTTTGGGGAGAGGTAGACTATATGTTCGTCGATATGCCTCCGGGTACAGGAGACGTTCCGCTGACGGTATTCCAGTCGCTCCCTGTTGACGGTATTGTAATTGTAACTTCTCCGCAGGAGCTTGTTTCCGTCATCGTCGGAAAAGCCGCTGCAATGGCTAAAATGATGAACATTCCCATAATAGGACTTGTTGAAAACTTCAGCTATTTAAGCTGTCCCGATTGCGGAAAGAAGATCGAAATATACGGCGAGAGCCGTGTTGACAAGGAAGCCGAAGCACTCGGTGTCCCCACACTCGCGAAAATACCGATAGATCCATCTTTGGCAAAGCTTTGCGACACAGGAACTATTGAACTCTTCGAAGGCGACTATATGGAAAAAGCCGCAGATCTTATAGAGCAAATATAATTTATACGGAACGGGTTACCCCGTTCCGTATTTTTATTTCTTCAGTTTGCCTTTAAGACTGTCTACTCTCTCATCACCGAATATTTTTCTTAAAGCTTTGTTAGGCAAATAGCGCATCTTTTCAAGAGTTCTGTACCACTTTGTCTGATGCCTTTTTACCCTGGCAAAATCCTTCAGTGCCTTTTCAGTTCTCCAAGTAGACGTAAAATGATGAAGCGTATATGTATTCTCCGTTATTTTTTGCTCAATGCTAACTGCAGATAATGGGCAAAAATACGTCTGAGGATAAACTTCAACACCTTCAATATTCTGTCTCGAATCATCCAAAACAAGTCCATGCTGTTTAAGATCATCTTTAATGAAAATGACATTAGGTTCCATACAAGGTTTTCCGTCAACAATATATGGAAGTCCGTCGTAATGCTCCAGCCAGCGTTTCACAACATTATTTTTCGGAACTGCTCCGATAATGCCCGTGTTTATCGTTTCAAGCGTTTCAAATCCGCAAAAAACTTCATGTGATAAAAATTCATCGATAGGCTTTACTACCTCCACATCGGTATCCATATAAATACCGCCCTGCTCATAAAGCACCTTAAGGCGTACATAATCGGAAACAAATGCATATTTTTTAGCTTCATATGCCTGCTTTGTCCAAATTGTAGAATTTACATCAAAGTTGTCCTCGTTCCATTCAATTATCTCGTAATCAGGGCAGTACTTTTTCCAGCTTTTGAGGCATTTCTTCATCAAAGGCTTCATTTCTCCTCTGCCGAACCAACAATAATGTATTTTCTTTTCGATCATTTCAAAACCTCATTACTTTCTTTTATCCGATTTTACCATTATATTTCTCTGAATATAATTTTGTCGCACTCATCGTACAGTGCCTTTTCGGGGTCGATTCCCTTTGACTTTGCGTACGAAGTTACAAGATACAGAAGCTTTCCTATATCCTCTTCCGTTTCAAGCGATGAGGAAGCTGAAATTATGTCATTTTCTGTTGCAAAGCTATGTCCGTATTTATTGAGTTTTGAGGATATTTTTTCAGCTCTCATCAACGACGGAAGTGACCTTGAAACACCGTCAAGTGCTTCCTTGGCTGTTTTTTGCCCCTTTGTCTGCATTTTTATTGCATTCCAGTTGTCAAGCACCTGCTCTGTAGTATCTGCCTTGACATTTCCGAAAACATGAGGATGACGGATTATAAGCTTTTTACAGATATCTCTCAGCACATCTCCGAGCAAAAACTCACCATCATCTTCCGCAATACGTGCATGGAAAACGACCTGTAAAAGCACATCTCCAAGCTCCTCACGCATTATTTCGCTGTCCTCATTGTCGATACCTTCGATAAATTCGTAGACTTCCTCTATGAAATTACCTCTTATTGTTTTGTGTGTCTGTTCTGCATCCCAGGGACAGCCGCCCGGAGCACGCAAAATTTTTACAACATCGCAAAGATCCTCGAATGTATATCTTTCTTTTTGCATCAGTTCCGTTTTTTTATCCATTTAAAACTCCGTTATTTTATAAATTTTATCCTTTTTAATATACCGCACAGCTTTTCACCCTTTGGAAGCTGTAAAATATCATCTTTGTTTACAGTACCGCTTTTGAAAATAGAAAGCACATAAACCAAAACAGCTGCAAGTATCGGCACAAATACCGCAAAGGATACATTTGGCATTATACCGTTAACAGCGTATGCGACAACACCGCACAAAGCCGCGCACAAAGCCGGTTTTACAAATATCTTCATCATACTGGGCACGACCTTTGTTTTTCTGCACATAAATGTGAAATTCAGCGTTATTGCCGAAAGGTAGCAAAGACACGTTCCCAACGGTATTCCGAATCTTCCTATTACATCAATTCCGATAAAAAGATATGACGAAACAAATTTAACAGCAATTCCGACAACCATTGATATTATCGGAAGCTTTTCATTTCCCGATGCTTGAAGAATACTGTTTGTAATACCCAAAATGGCACAGAAGAATACCGACGGGGCAAGCATTGTAAGCATAGGGGAAGCGAGCAATGCTGAATTTTCGGGGAATATGAGGTCGAGTATCGGAAATGACAGCACGCCGAGACCGACAGCGCACGGGAGCGAGATAACAGATGTGGTTTTGAGCGATGAAGTTATAAGATCCTT
>JAZNEN010000083.1:0-5550 GCA_045588615.1 Eubacteriales bacterium | reverse complement strand
GTGATCATAAGGGGAACTGCCTGCTTCTGCATGTTTGAACCCATGAGCGCACGGGAGTTGTCATCGTTTTCAAGGAAGGGAATACTTGCGGTGGCAACGGATACCAAGTCGGAGGCCAAGCGGTCTTAGGAAGACAATTAGGAAAACCAACTCCTTGGCTCACAGAACGACATGGCTACGATCCGACTTGTGATCATAAGGGGAACTGCCTGCTTCTGCATGTTTGAACCCATGAGCGCACGGGAGTTGTCATCGTTTTCAAGGAACGGGATCATTGAAGTTGCAACGGAAACGACCATCTTCGGAGAAACGTCAACATAGTCAACAGCTTCTCTGTCCATTTCAATGATCTCAGACTTGTGACGTACAACGACACGCTTGCGTATGAATCTGCCTTCTTCGTCAAGCGGCTCGCTTGCCTGACCGACAACGTAGTTGTCTTCGATGTCAGCCGTCATATATTCAACTTCATCTGTTACGACGCCTGTTTCTTTATCCACCTTACGGTAGGGCGCTTCAATGAAGCCGTAATCGTTTATTTTAGCGTATGTGGAAAGATATGTGATAAGACCGATGTTAGGACCTTCAGGTGTTTCGATAGGGCACATTCTGCCGTACTGTGTATAGTGAACGTCACGTACTTCAAACGATGCTCTGTCACGTGAAAGACCGCCCGGACCGAGTGCTGACAGACGGCGCTTGTGCGTAAGCTCCGCAAGCGGGTTTGACTGGTCCATAAACTGTGAAAGCGGAGATGAACCGAAGAACTCTCTGATAGCTGTCACGATAGGTCTGGGGTTGATAAGTCCCTTGGGCGAAAGTGTATCTGCATCCTGGATAGTCATTCTTTCCTTGACTATCTTGTCCATTCTTGAAAAACCGATTCTTATCTGGTTCTGCAAAAGCTCACCGACGGAGCGAAGACGTCTGTTACCGAGGTGGTCTATGTCATCTGTATGACCGATACCGTGGCCGAGGCAAAGCATATAGTTAATGGAAGCGAAGATATCTTCCTTTGTGATATGCTTCGGCATAAGCTCGCCTATTCTTGCCTTTGCTTCTGCTTTTATAGCATCAACATCGCCCGCGTTCTTTTCCATGATTTCAAGAAGCACACCGAGGTTGACTTTTTCCGTAATTCCCTCTTCTTCAAGAGAAAATCCGAGGGCATCCTCCGCGCGGATAGTGCCGTTTGAAAGCACCTTCATTTCGCCGTCGTTTGCGACCTTGACATATACTTCGTTTACACCTGCACGCTCAATGGCAAATGCCTTTTCGCGGTCGATATATTCACCCTCTACAAACAAAAGCTCGCCTGTGATGGGATTTATAACATTTCTTGTTATCGTTCTTCCTATAATTCTTTCGGAAATAGCAAGCTTTTTGTTGAACTTGTATCTACCAACATTTGCAAGGTCATATCTCTTCGGATCAAAGAAGAGGTTGTTGATAAGCAAAAGCGCGCTGTCTACAAGCGGAGGTTCGCCGGGGCGGAGCTTTTTGTAGATCTCCTTGAGTGCTTCGTCACGAATGGAGGTATTGTTCTTTTTGGCTTCTTCTACGATAGTATCTTTTTCGAGTGTCGCAACAAGTCTGGGATCGTCACCGAAGTAGTTGATGATCTCAGCATCGGATTCGATACCGAGAGCTCTTATGAGTATAGTGATGAACATCTTCCTGTTTTTGTCAATACGTACATGGAAAATGTCGTTTGCATCCGTTTCGTATTCAAGCCAAGCACCTCTGTAAGGGATGACGGTTGATGCAAATGTCATCTTGCTTGACTTATCAATGGCACTTTCATAGTAAACACCGGGGGAACGTACTATCTGCGATACGATTACACGCTCTGCACCGTTGATGACGAATGTACCGTTATCTGTCATTATCGGGAAATCGCTCATATAAATGAGCTCTTCCTTCACTTCGCCCGTAGCTTTGTTTGTAAGACGTACCGTTACACGGAAGGGGGCAGCGTAGTTTACGTCCCTGTCCTTACATTCTTCAACGGGATACTTAGGTGTGTCATCGATGGTAAAATCAATAAACTCGATAACGAGATTGCCCGAATAGTCCGTAATGGGGGACACATCTCTGAGCACTTCGCTGAGTCCTTCTTTGATAAACCACTCATACGACTTTTTCTGGACCTCCAAGAGATTTGGCAGTTCAAGAACTTCCTTTGTTCTTGCAAAGCTCATTCTTGTGTTCTTACCAAGTTTTTGAGGTTTGATCATTAAATCCTTCACTCCATTCGTTTTATTGGAATCCGCACGCACCAAGCGGAGACTTATAAATAATAATTACGCGCATAATATGCGATTTTAATTTATTGGGCAATCATACCACATAAAATAAAATATGTCAAGAGGTATCAAGATGCCCAACAAAAGAACATTTCGAGGTTTTTTTATGAACTAATTATAAAATTTACTTTTTATGAATTACAATTTACAAAATCACTTATATTTTTTTACATATGCACGGTCATTTTTTATCATCTGTTCCATTTTTTTAACAATTAACCGCACTGTTTTTTGTGCATTTTTGCCAATTATCAAAATTCACATTTTATTTACACAACAAGCAAAATATTAGTTACAGCTATAACAGTCTGAATAACACTTGAATTTTGTCGGCAAATGTGATAAAATGTCATAGATTTGGATATTTTTTAACATCTTTGGAGGAAACTATGGTATTTTCAAACAAAAAATTTTCGAAGCTGTCCGCAATATCAGCTGCGGTGCTTATTCTGGCAATAATAGCATCAACGGTATGCTCGGCACTGACGCTTTCGTATAACGTGGGTAATGAATACAAAAACAGCTATTACCACACCGCTGTAACGGATATTGAGCTTACAGGCGATCAACGGTACGATATAATATCAATAGCGTTGTCGCAGCTCGGTTATCACACAGGCGACAGCGAAGCTGAAATGGACGGAAAAAACGTCGGCGGCATAAAAGGCTTTGCGGAATACAACCGTATATACGGCAAGGTAGACAACGGTCAGGGCAACGGTGTAAGCTACGGATATTACTGGTGCGCCTGCTTCGTTTCCTGGTGCTTGCGTCAGGCAGGTATTCCCACAAGCACAGTTCCCTCAAAATGCGCCAGCAGAAAAATACTGTCTGCATTACAGGATAACGGAATGTATGCTAAGGCATCGTCGGGCTACAAGCCTCTGTGCGGCGATATAATATTTTTCAGAGATGCTGACAGCTCCCATGTAACGCATATCGGGTTCGTTGTCGGTGTAAAAGGAAGCACGGTATACACCGTCGAAGGCAACGGAAACGACCATGTGACAGCGAGAAGCTATTCAATGAGCGACCCGTATATAGAAGGCTACGGAAAAGTAAAATACAAAACTGTCGAGGGCATGTCATATAACTTTGCACTCACAACAACAGAGGAGCTTTACTTCCCCTTCACCCACTCCGAGGCTGTAAATGTATACGCAGAACCGGGATCTGATAATAAAGTTATTTTCACGATCCCACCGGAAACAGTATTCGATATATACCAGGTCAAAGGCTGTTGGGCAAAAGTAAATACCCCCGAGGGTTACGGTTGGTGTGACACCACAGACTGCACTCAGGTAATACCCACACCTGCATTTGCTGTAAAATATTATCTTTGCGGCGGTGTCGGCGGAAATCTTGACCAGATAAGCTACGAGGGTGAGCAGATCACACTCTGCAAAACAGCACCGGTGCGTACAGGGTATACATTCAAGGGCTGGGCAGAAAGCCCCGACGGTGAGGTGAAATACCAACCCGGCGACACATACAGCGGTAAAAATGGCGACAGCCTTAAAGAACTTTTTGCAATCTGGCAGGCAGATACATACAATGTAAAATATACCGACGAAAACGGTAATACCGTCGCAGAATATACAGTAAAGCACGGTGATAAGATACCGTCCGCAAAAGCTCCCGAAAAGCCGTCTGACGATACGTACCGTTACAAATTCACAGGCTGGTCGCCGGCAGTTGCACCCGTTGCGCTCGGTGATGCCGTCTTTACCCCTGCGTACAAGGCAGAAAAGCTGGTGCCGGATACTACAGTACCGGAAACAACAAAAGCCCCCGAAACAGATCCTCCTGTAACAACAGCACCGCCGAAGGATACGGAAACACTCCCCGTCACAGATACCGTAACCGATACTGTTGCAGAAACAGTACCGGAAGATATCACAGAAAACACAGACACAGCGAGTAATGAAACCATATCCGAAGAAATTACCGAAACAAATTCACCCACCCAAACAAGTGTAGTTGCCGAAGATACGGCAAATATTTCCGCCGTAACAACAAATACCGACACTGTACTGCACAATGATGCTCTCAAGCAAAGTCCCACTCCCATTGTAATTGCAATCGCCGTTGTCGGTTTAGCGGCCGTCATCACAGCAGGTGTGATATTTGCAGTCAAAAGCAAAAACAGATAAATGAAAATATAATAATAAAAACGTGCGATGCTCTACACCGCACGTTTTTATTTTATTAAGTAACACTGCAGGATAATATAATGTTTTATTTACCCGACAAGCTCTTTCCAAGCACAAAAACACCGACAATTGACACCGCAATCGATATACCGAGCATAAGACCTGAGATGAAATCCATAGCAGGTGTACCTGCAAAATTATATGAAAGAGACTGCAGTACAAGCCCAAGCATAATAAGCAAAATGCCGCCTGTAAGGCTTTTTTGTTTTTCGAGCTCCTGTATGCGCCTGAGCATATCCATCATCTGCTCGTCGCTGTGAGAGTTGTTTTTATCTGCTAATTCCTCACCGTTCATAAGTTCCGTAACAGATATATCGAGTTCATCACACAAAAACTTCACCACCGAATAATCCGGCATGGACTTCCCTGTTTCCCATTTTGATACAGTTTTATTCGACACACCGAGTCTTTCAGCAAGCTGTTCCTGTGTGAAGTTTTTTTCTTTTCTTTTTTGGGCTATAAGCTTTCCTGTCATTAATTGATTCATTTTGTAAACCTCCGTACATTCTACGGTCTATTATACTGTGTTTCGCAGTAAATTCTATCCCCTATCGGGAGAATTCAAGTGGAATCCGAAGAATCACCGTTTTTCTTCGAGAGTTTTTACACGTTCTTCAAGCATCTTCACTTTATTTTGAAGATTCGTTACCGCTTCATTACCTGCAAAAACGAATATTGACAAAATCAATGCCGCACCGACTTCCATCAAGATCGGATCACCACTTTCAAAAAGCTTCCAACCGCCAATAAATACGATCAGATATATCACCAGAAAGCAAACAGCAAACCAAGCAAACCAACGAAGCATAGTTTTAAATTTCTCTTTCACATCAAAACCTCTCATAAAATTCTTCCATGTGTCGCAATCATATCACAAATCATTTGCCCTGTCAAACACTTTTTTCTCCGCATAGCTCATCATCGCATTGTTTCGCCATGCGTGGCATAAAGCAAAGATCACAAAAGACAATGCGCCCAAAATGTACTGCTCCAAAATAAAGCCCAATATTTATATTCCAATAATAACGATC
>JAZNEN010000082.1:0-2384 GCA_045588615.1 Eubacteriales bacterium | reverse complement strand
CGTGCGGGTGCTGATGAGATGACAGCAATGTATTCGGAAACATTCGGCACATACAGGAGCAAGTTTACACACGTGTGCGATATTGCCCACGGTGTCGGTACGTATATTGTGCCGTTGGAGGGAACGGATCAGATAGAGGGCTTCAAGCTTGAATTTTCATCAAAGCCGAATGGCAAGATTGACATTTTTGATGTTTCCATAGTGCCGTATGCTGTGCGTGACAGTAAAGGCGAATGTCATTTTGACGGAGAAAGTATCGTTATTTCTTATGAAAATAAGAAGATCCCCGACGGGTGTCCCGTTTATCTTTATAGGTCGCTTTTTGCGGAAGAAGAGGGAATGCCGTACCTTGCGAATCTCAACGGAGAGAAGGTATTTTCTTTTCCGGTTGTTGACGGCGGTAAAAACAATCTGCTTTATAAGTATGATGTGATGTACGAAAATGACGGAGAGCTTACAGAGGTGTACCGTAATATCACGGTGTCAAATCCCGAGGAGTGCGCAAAGGCGGGCACCTCGGTGCAAAGCACATCGAAAAAAGGTGTGTACGGCGAATTTTACAGGGGCGCGGGTACGGTGTTTTTGGAAATAGACCCGTATGCGTTTATCTCTGATTCCGAAACGAAATATTCTTATGCGGTCGGGGACAAGATATTTTATATTCATACGGACTCGGCTGAATATCTTGATAAAAGAGTAACGGGCATATCTAACACCGATGCCTGTGTTTATATTGTACTTTCGCTTCCGATATCGCCTTCAGAAATGCAAAATGAGGAATTTGTATGCAAATACTCGGCGACGGCCGGTTATATCGCATCAAGATATAACGGCGGGGATGACGGCACGGTGAACGGCTTCGTAATAGGCGAAGGGCTTTTTGCCGACAGCACATCACAGCTTGAATTTTTAAGATGCGTTTTTGATACGGTGTATTTTTCATCTGTGTCGGAAAATTCAAAAAGCGCTGTCGTTTTGTCGCTTGACGGTGACAAAGGAATACCTCCTTACGGCTTTGCGTCAGTTATGACGGAAATGTGCCCGTATATTTCCGATGTTATGGTGTTTACTGACGATGTTGAAAAGTGTCTTGATAATTCGCTCGGATTTGATATGCATATGCTTGTTTCGGCACTTGAAGGAATGACAGGAAAGGAAATAGGGCTGCTTGTGTATGCAGGCGGATATTCAGAGCCTTACGGGGAGCTTGTGCGTGATTTTTACAGCCTTTATGAAAACACATCGCTCAAATGTCTGGCGGTGAAATATGACAGCGCTGTAAAAAGCGGAAAGGTGTTTGAATATATGGATACGGCGGACGCCGAAAAATACATCGGCGGTCTGTGCGGAAACTTCGGTCTTGAGTCGTGGGACGAGCTTTGTGACACATCTCTGTTTTCGGAAAATGTCAGGGAGAATGCTGTGGGATATCTTTCATACGGTACGGATATGACGGGACGAGATAAGATATTTGACAGTAAAGCCGGTGGAAAATGGCTCAAGGGGGTCGGATGTGCTTCAGTGTCGGCAGATGAAAAATATATTATGGCGTCGCTCGATAGCAGACAAACGGGATGCGGGTATGTTGTTTTTATTCCGGATAATGCCACGACGGTACAAAAAAGGACTGTCAGCGTGAAGCTTAAGGTTGATTACCTGAAAGAGGCAGAAAACGCTGAGGTCTTTCTGTGCGCAGTATACGGGAAAAGAACTGCATACTGTGCGGTCGATATAAAAGCGGATACAGATACGGTCATAAGCTTTGATATTGGCAGTATCAGGCGCGCAGAAAAATTAATTATCGGTATCAACGGCGAGGGCACGCCGAGGCTTTGTATTTCAGAGGGCTTTGTTTCTCACGAAAAAGGGGAAGAGGATGACGGAAGCGAAATTCCGAACGTTTTTCAAACCGATGGCGGAAAGGACATCACGGAAAAGAAAACAGACAACGTGACGCTTCTTTTGACGGCGGTATTTTCTATTCTGGCAATATTTGCCGCGTCGGGTTTTGTAATGTATTTTCTGAATAAGAAAAAGAGTTAAAAGAATTTTTGAATCTGCATCCAGCCCCTTATTTTCTGCTGAAAAGACAATGCAAAAAAAAATAAAAAAAATTCAAAAAAAGGGTTGACAAATCAGAAAAAGTGTGATATATTAATTAAGCCGTGCAGCGAGGGACACTCGCGAGGCACACGGCATGGGAGCATAGCTCAGCTGGGAGAGCATCTGCCTTACAAGCAGAGGGTCATAGGTTCGAGCCCTATTGTTCCCACCAATCCGGCCCGGTAGTTCAGTTGGTTAGAACGCTAGCCTGTCACGCTAGAGGTCAGGGGTTCGAGTCCCCTTCGGGTCGCCAATTTGCCTCTGTAGCTCAGTCGGTAGAG
>JAZNEN010000081.1:0-11122 GCA_045588615.1 Eubacteriales bacterium | reverse complement strand
GGCGAAGTAATCGCAAATCGGACCTGTCTTTTTAATAACTCTTGAGTGTTAAGGTATCACTTTCATTGCAGTAAATGGCGCTGTGTAATCATTTGAAATTGAACCGTTTCCGATAACTGCAGATTTGTTTGAGCCTCGTACAATTACCTCGCCTGCCTGTGTTATATACGACGTATAGTATGTACCCGCCGATGCAGAAATACATTTACTTGCTATAAGAACAGGTGCCGATTTTTGTTTAAGGTCGGACAATATCTGACCGTAATTATTAAGTCCGAAGCCGTAAACTCCTCCGTCCTTTGTCATATATACAACATGCTCATCCATAACAGATGCAGATACAACATTATCAGATATTTTGTTCATTTTGCCGTTTGACTGACCTGCTGTAAATGTTGCAACATCACGCCAGCCGAAATAGTAAAGCGCGCCGCTTTTGTTTATGTAGAGTGAATTATGCTGTCCTGCAAACACCTTTTCCGCATCGGATACGAGCTTATACGGTGTTTTTATCATTTCCGGTGCAGATGATGATATTTTATCCCATCTGTTGTCACCAAGCGCATAGAGCGAGCCGTCAGAAGTGATATACAGAGAATGGCGGCGTCCTGCGGCAATATCGACAGCATCTGATGCAATTTTCGTTATTTTTGTAACGCTATTCGGATAATTCGTGTTTCCGAGCTGTGCATACGCATTGTTACCGCATCCGTACACATCGCCGTTTTCGGCAAGCAAAAGCAAATGGTCAAGCCCAACTGATACCTTTTTGAACTTAACAGATCTATCCATTTTTACAAAAGATGTAGTTATACCGTCACGTCCAAGCTGTGAGGAAAGGTTATTTCCTATCGTGTAAACAGCACCTGTATCGGTAAGTATTGCAGTCATAGGAGCATCGCTCTCCGTACCGCCTCGGCTTGTTTCCACCTGAACGACACCCGACATAACAAGCATCGGTTTTCTTACCGTTTTACCTACACAGACACCGAGCTGTGACTGGTCATTTTCGCCCCATGCGTACAAGTCACCGTTTTTATCAAGGACAAATATACTGCGTGAGCCTGCTATAACCGTCGGTGTAACGCTCAAGCCTGTTTTTGATACAAGTCCTATAACTGTCGTACGAGTTTTGATGTTAAGCGTAACCGTCTGTGTTGTATACGTTTTTTCGCTTCCGCCATTTGTCACCGTCTTTATACCGTTTAAAGTATATCCCGATTTCGGAACGATCTTAACAGTTACCTTTTCATTATCGGCAAATATTTCATTATATCCCGATGATGTTATTTTTTTATCATTTATATAAAGATCCGCCTTATCAATGTCGAGTGAAACTGTCAGCATTGACGGCTGAATACCGAAATACGTATTCATAGTTGAAAGTGCATATTCACCGCGCTTGTTTATGAAAGTCTTTATTTCGTTGATTTCAGCCTGCCACTTATTCATTGAGCCGTTATCACTCGGCCAGCGGTCAAAGTGAAGTCCTATCACCTTTTTGAGCGCCGAGGAATATTCATCAAGCAGTTTCAATGCTTTTTCAGGCGCAAATACCGTTTGTACGGCATATGTAAAACGATCTATAAATTTATTTCTGAATGTTTCATTTTCAAGAAGCGAACACATCATACTTCCCGCAACGGTCTGATTACTTAAAGCATGTGCAAACATATCCTTATTGAATGCACCTTCGAGTCCCATACCCATATCCATATCGCAAAGGACATAACGCCATTTTGTATCAAGTCCCGAAGGGTCTGATGATGACTTATTTCTCCAGACCTTGACATTGTTCGTCGGCCAGTCGATATTGCACATATACATACTGCACACAAAGAAGTCTATAAAGCTGTCGAGATCGATATTTTTCGCTATGTAATTAAAGTGCGTGGGATCTGACATATCATTTGAGGCAATATAGTCCATCAACTTATGATAAACCGCCTCATCGCCTGCCACACCTTCGTTCAAAACATACGGTTCGTCATAGTCCCAGTTTGTGACAAGCGGTGACGGCGCTTCGAGCATAACGAGATTTTCCTCTTTGACTCCGTAATGCTCCTCAAAATACTTGCTGTCGAATCTTTCTCTTATATTGTACACACCCCAGAATTCACCGTTTACAAAGACTAACGAAGGTCTGTATGCCATTACCGACACATTCATATCCTTACAAAGTGATTGCATAAGTCCGGCACGCAAGTGTGAAGCACTTGAATCGTTACCCGAATTTCTCAAAAGCAAGCGTTTAAATTCTGTAACACCGTGCTGTGCACGTCCACCGAAAATGTCATATTTCAGCTTTGAAGGATTGTTGATAACCGAAGGGTCTGCATCGGATTTAAAATAAACACGCATAGACTTTGATGACATACCGAGTGAGCCGTTGCCGTTCATCGCAATTTCAACATAAGACGATGAAACAAGCGTGCCGTCAGCTTCAAACATTTCAAGATATGATGTTTTTCTTTCCTTTGTTGCAAAAGGATTTTTCATTACCGTATGGTAAATACCTTTATCACGGCTGACAAAATCCTCACCCGGAAGACTGAGAGATACGAACGGAACATTATAAAGCTCTTTCGCACCCGGAACAATGAAATACGAATTTGTAACAACGGGAGATTTTACATTTCCCTTTACGGCATATGCCTTTATGACTCTTCCGCCGATATTATGTTTGAGGGGTTTTGAAATATCGAAAAGTACAGAATTTTCATTTGTGAGATGTCCCCATACAGATGGAGATGAGATCGAAAGCTCCCCTTTATATTCCGTGCCCGAAACACGGGGATCTGAACCGTCTGCTGTGTAATATATTTTAAATCCCTCAGCGGCCGTGAGCTTGAGTTTAAAAGCTTTATCGTAAAATCCGCTGATGTGAGAAAATGCAACTGACATACCGAGACTTGACAGATACGTATTTCTGTCACCGCCGGAATACTGCGGGCGGACGTCGCTTATCTCTGTCGAGGACATCGTTGAATAATCAACGATTTTAAAGCCTGACGATATCGTATTTTCGTGCCTGTACGCCGCACGTTTTTTTGAAAGCGAACCGATTATGTTACGATCCTTGCCGTCAGCACCTTCCTGTGCTATAAAATACGTATATACAGCAGAATTTTTTGTAATATCATCTGTGGGCGAAAGCGTTGAATCTTTATCGACTACAGCAAGCTTCACAGTTTTGTTGTCTATAACGGTATTCCACACCGCATCATAATACTCTATTCTTATGACTTCATATTTTGATTCGTATTTTTCACCGTTAACACCGACAGCATCGCCGCATTTTATTAAATATCTGCCGAATGGCGCTATTTTCTCACCGCTTTTAAAGTCAAATTTTTTGTACGATGAGTCGCCTGTTGTCATATACAAAAGCGAAACGCCGTCAAGCGGTATAGCAATATCTGAAATATTATAAAGCTCTATAAAGCTGCACGATATGGGTGTATCGGTATTATATCCCGTGCCGTACACCTGTTTGAATACGATATTTGAAAAAGAGGTCTGCTCAGGCTGTTCAATTGGCGGATACGTTTCCGCAGGCAGAGATTCGGTCTGCATGTCGGTGACTTCATCAGTTTGGGAATTATTTGTTTCCTGCCCGTCAGTATCAAATGATGTATCTTCACTGTCGGTCGTTATATCTACACCGTCCGTCACATTTACACCGAGAGTTGTTGTATCACCGCCGCCCGTACATGATACAAGCGGGATAAGCATCGAAAATGCTAAAATCAAGCTTAAAATTTTTTTCATCGGTAACCTCATTTCAATTTATAATTCGTGCTTGTAAGTTCGAAATCTGATCTGATGCCGTCAGTCGTATGTATATATCCGTCGTTTGTTATAAATATTGCCTCAAAAACGCAGCTTTTTTCTTTATAAAACTGTAGTCCTTCTTGTAGTCCCATAACAAAAAGTGCTGTAGACAATGCATCGGCAAGTGTGCCGTTATCCGAGATTACGGCGACTGATGAAAGCTCATTCACCGTGGGATATCCTGTTTTGGGGTCTAAAATATGGTGATATTTCAGACCGTTATATTCAAAACATCTTTCATAGTCACCCGATACGGATAAATAGCCGTGAGAAAGGATGACGCGTCCGACTGTATCGTCCGGACGCTGTGGGTCACGAATGGCAACGCCCCACCCTTCTCCATTTTCTTTTGCACCGACAATTGCAATATTCCCGCCTAAATTCAAATAACCGCTTTTAATTCCGTTTTCGTGCAGGTATTCTACACTTTTTTCGGCAATATACCCTTTGCCGATACCGCCAAGATCTATTTTGACATTTTCTGATGTCTTTGTCATTTTACATCCGTCAACGGTAATATTGCCGTATCCTACATATTCAATGGCTTTTTCAATTTCGGCTTCTGACGGCGGTATGGGATTATCTGATTTGAAATCCCAAAGAGCTGACAGTGCACCGCAGGTTATATCAAATGCACCGTTTGTTTTATAGGATACCTCATTTGCAAAACGTATCAAGGATGCGGTTTCTTCAGATACTTCGCACGAGGTATTTTCATTAATCTTGAAAACCTCGGAATTGCTGTCCGTTTTTGAGATAATGCCTTCAAGCGTTTTTATATATTCCTGTATATCAACGTCAGAATCGGGCAGATGCGTTTTAATAAACGTATCAAGCGCAAAATATGTATCGTTTGCATACTTGACTCCGCAGGAAGAAAATACGAGCAATACCGAAAGCAACACGCATATTATTTTTTTCATATTTTTCTTTTACCTTCGTATTTCGTTAAGTCGGGCAAAAAGCACAAAATCACTCCTGTTATCACACCGCATACAATGCTTGCAAATAAAAGCGCGGGAAGATAGTATAGCGTTTTAAATGTACCAAGCATAAGACACGAAACAAGTATCTGTCCCGTATTGTGGAGTGCTGCGCCGATAACACTCACGCCGACAAATGAGAATCTGCCATAGCAAGTCTTTTTTATCACAACAGCTGATAAAAGCGACAGCATGCCTCCGCATATTGAAAAAAGAAAGGAGGACACAGAACCGAAAATAAGTGCCGTAACAACACATTTGCAAAGTAAAACAAACACCGATTCTTTCGTGCCGAGATAAAAAAGCACATAGATTATAACAATATTTGCCACACCCAGCTTTATTCCCGGCAAAGGTATAAATGCCTGTATGGGCAAAAGTGCTTCAAATGTAGAAAAAACAATTGAAAGTGCCGAAAATATACCGCAAAGAGTTACGGTTCTGACAGTTTCATCCTGCAACAGCATCAGCCCCCTTTGCATCGGTTTCAATGACCACACCCGCAGGCATACAGACAATACATCCCTTTTTGCTTATCTTTCCGTGTGCCTTACATATACCGTCGCGGCAGGTGGAGTCTTTGATGTATACTTCGCCGTTTTCTATCACTACGGTAAGCTGTATTCCTTTTTCGGAAAGTGATATTATACGGTCTTCATATAATGAATATGTATGTACGGTATTTTCCGTTGTTATCGATACTGTGTCAGCTTTTTCCTCTTCAGGCAAAATAAATATAAGCAATACGGCAACTAACAAAACAAACAAAACGGCGAAGGTGTCGCCTGCTTTCAATTTTCTTGAAACGATACCTTCGCCCATATTATTTTACCTCAATTATCCACATCAAGATTTATATTGATGTACCTTTCGTTTCTGTACACAAGCAAAGAAACACTCTCGCCATTATAACGTGACACAACTTCGTTTAACTGCTGGGCGCTTGACACGGCAAAGCTTTCAACACCGATGATGATATCATTTGTTAAAAGTCCTATATGCTCAGCTACAGATGCGCTTTCCGTTTTCGATACCATAACACCGCCGGGCAAGCCAAATCTTTTACTGTCAGCGTCTGTTATCTGTATTACAGATATACCAAGCCATTCGATCTTTTCAGATGTATTTGAACCTATTTCGATATTTTCTTTAACAAACTGACGTATCGCTGAAATGGCAAAAGATGAGGAGACCGCACACACACCGTCTTGCTTTCCGTGTGTAATGATACCCAGCACTCTGCCGTTTTCGTCCATAAGCGCAGCACCGTACATATGTGCTTCAAATCCTATTCCGCCGACTGAAATCGAATCTCCGCTGACAGTCGAAACCGAACCGCTCAAAACACTGTGTCCGCTTGAAGAATTATATGCAACAAAAACAGTATCCCCTTCATTCACACGTTCACCGTTTGTGAAATCAGCCGCCGCCTGTGCTGAAGAATCGACCTTTAAAACAGCAATATTTCCGCTTTTGTTTATACCTATGATCTTTGCAGAAAGCTTTTTACCATCGATAACTGCCGAAATATCTCCCGATTCAAGAAAAGGCGCACCGCCTGTAACGATATATCCGTCAGAGGTTACAAATATCCCCGTCAGCTTATCGTTACCCGCAGATATTGACACAGTTGCACTTTTACCCAAGCTGTTTATAATATCTTTTTCGTTGCTTTCCGTAAGCGTTCCCTTGTCAGCCTGTGTATCACCGACATTCACAGAAGCACCTGTATATTTTTCCGAATCGGATATTATTATATTAACTATCAGCAAGCAGGCAAGTGCCACCACAACAACAGTAAAAAGCACTGCAAAAGCGATGACCGCTGTAATTCTTACCGATGTTTCTTCAGCAGTTTTGGTTTGCATCAATTTTTCATACCGATGCTTATATTCATAACCGCCGTAAGACGATACCTGCGAAGAAATTTCTTTATCTTCGTTTAAAGCCGTTTTGCCGTTTTCGGTATTCACCTGAAACAACCCTTTCAAATAATAGAATTAACACACCTATAAGTATAACTTTTATGTTTTAATAAATCGTGTATACCGTGTGCAGTTATTTTAATTTTTATCGTGTGTTTGTAAACTTTATTGTTTATTTCCCTTTTTTCTTGAAAGTTTTTCTTGTACTGACGTATTCTGGTTGTTCTGAACAGATGTAAGAGTAAAGACAAACTCACAGTACTCCCCATACACACTGTTGACCCATATCTCTTCTCCGTGGGAATCTATTATGGTTTTTACGATATAAAGCCCAAGTCCGACACCTGTTTTATCAAGGCCGCGGCTCTTGTCGCTCTTATAAAATCTGTCAAACACAAGCGGAAGATCTTCCTTTGTTATTCCCTGTCCGTCGTTAAAAACACTCACGAAGACTTTTTCATCCTTTTCAACTATCTTAACAATATACTTTCCCTTTTCATAAGAAAATTTCTGTGCATTGTCACATATATTGTAAAGCACCTGATATATCGCATCGCGGTCTGCGAAAACGGTCATATTATCTCTGTCACACTCAAACATAACATCAAGCTTTTTACTGTCAAGCTTTTGTTCAAGCGATATTATTATTTGTCTTGCCATCTCGCAAATATCAAAATTTGCCTTTACAATTTTTCTGTCACCTGCCTGAAGACGGGAGATGTCAAGCAAGGATGACACAAGGCGTGACAGACGTTTTACCTCGGTGGAAATTATCTGCAGGTAGTGGTCTTGTTTTTCGGGCGGAATGGCACCGCTTAACATACCTTCTACAAATCCCGAAATTGCCGTCATCGGTGTGCGCAGGTCGTGCGAAACATTTGCCAAGAATGTTTTGCGGAGCTCCTCATTTTTTTCAAGTGTAGATGCCATATTATTGAATGCCGCCGCAAGCTCTGCAACCTCATCGTGGCCATGTATCGGTACGCGTGCATCAAAGTTACCCTGGGAAAATTCTTTTGCCGCACGGCTCATTGTTTTAAGCGGCAAAATGATCCTTTCCGAAAGGAAATACACAACAACAAGAGCTGCAAGCATTACCCACAAAACAGACACGATTATCGCCTTTATCGTTTTGGAAACAAGATTCTGAAACCTTACATTTTCACTGCATACAAAAACCGTGCCGACCATTTCGCCGTTTGTGTTTTCGACAGCTACCGCAGAGATCAGATGGCTTGTTTGGAAGAAGCTCTCCATAGAAGTATATTCGCTGTATGCACCGTCGTCATCAAGCCTTGTAAGAACACTGCCGGGAAGTGACACGCCCATATTCTCAGGTGTGTTAGCGCTTAAAAGTACAACACCCTTTTCATCAGTCAGAAAAACAAACATATCCTCGCCCATTGCATCGGATACGGTATTCAAAACAACGGAAATGTCACTTTCAATATTTTCATAGTATATGAATCTTGCAAAATCAACAGTTGCAGAATTGTTATATTTCTGAGCAATAAAATTACCCACAGCCTCGGAAGCGTCACTGACGGACTGTCGTTTCATATCAATGGAGTTATTCGATGTATTTGAAACGAGAATGACCGAAAGCACAAAAAAGCTGACGAAAATTATCAGCATAAAAGCCGCAACATATTTTGTAAAAACGCTTTTAAACATCAATTTATCCTCTCATTTGAGCAAAAACAAACTTAAAAGAGGGCGGCCTTTAAAAAAACAAGACCGCCCTTTAGTTTGAATTTTATTGAAGAAGCTCGAATTTATATCCAACGCCCCAAACAGTCTTGAGCACCCATTTATCCGAAACGCCTTCAAGCTTTTCACGAAGACGCTTAACGTGTACGTCAACCGTTCTGGAGTCTCCGAGATAATCAAATCCCCAAACCTTGTCAAGCAACTGATCTCTTGTAAAAACTCTGTTATAGTTTGAAGCAAGGAAATAAAGAAGCTCCAATTCCTTCGGAGGAATATCAACACTCTTACCTCTGAGTTTAAGCTCATACTTCTGCAAGCTTATCTCGATATTTTCAAACTTGATTATTTCATCGTCATTCTGGTTTTCGTGTGAGTTACAGCGTCTGAGAACCGCCTTCATTCTTACCGCAAGCTCTTTCATATCAAAGGGTTTTACAACAAAGTCATCCGCGCCCATTTCAAGACCGAGCACCTTATCAAATGTTTCGCCCTTGGCTGTTACCATAATAATGGGCTTTGATGATACCTCACGTATCTCTCTGCAAACTGCCCAGCCGTCCTTTTTAGGGAGCATAATATCAAGCAACACAAGATCAGGCTCATAAAGCTTGAAATAGCTTACACCTTCAACACCGTCGTTTGCTGTTTTTACTTCATATCCTTCATTTTCAAAATATACACGAAGTGCCTCGCAGATGTTGACATCATCGTCTATGATAAGTATTTTTGTTCCTATCATTTTTATTCCTCCTATATTATGCAAATACTTGAATTTGTTAATTTCGTTAAACTTTTATCTAAATTCATTATATCGCAGGACCCACAAATTGTGGTTAATATATTGTAAACAATTATACCGCTTTATATTAAGCATAATAATTTTTCCAAAAATAATTATTTTTCGTATACTATTTTTCCGTTTATAACGGTTTTAACTACATTTGAATAGATGTTCAAAGGATCTCCGTCAAATAAAACAAGGTCACCGTCAAGCCCCTCTTTTACCATTCCGATTCTGTCAGATACTCCGAGAATTTTTGCGGCATTACAAGTTATCGACTCAAGCGATGCCATGTAAGGAAGTCCGTTTTTGTGCGCAAGTGCGGCACAAAGCGGAAGGTATTGTATAGGTGTTTCGGGGTGGTCGGTACAGATTGAAAATAAAATTCCGTGCTCATTTAAAATTTTGGGATTTTCAAATGAAAGATTTTTAAGCTCAGGCTTGCTTCGATCTGTCATATTCGGTCCCAAAATAGCACTTATTCCCTCTTTCGCAAGTTCCTCTGCCGCAAGATATCCTTCTGTGCAATGTACAATCGTATATTTGAGCGAAAACTGCTTTGCTATCCTTACCGCCGTGAATATATCGTCAGCCCTGTGTGCGTGGAAATGGGCAGGCAATACACCGTTTACGACAGGAGCTAATGCTTCGTTTTTATCGTCATATTCAGGTTCATCACAATTTTCGGGATCTTTTTGATATTCATTCATAGCCAAAGCATATTTTTTTGCCTTCATCAGCGCTTCTTTTATAAGCGCCGCAGTTGCAAGACGTGTCTGCGGTGCTTCGCTTTTTCCGTGATATACACATTTCGGATTCTCGCCGAGGGCAAATTTCATCGAAACAGGGGAAGATACCGTCATTGTTTCTACCCTTTTTCCGTATGTTTTTATAAGGGACGCCATACCGCTTACAGGATTTGCGCTTCCCGGACCTGTACAAACGGAAGTAACGCCTGCACGGTAAGCATCCGCAAAACATACATCAAAGGGATTTATACCGTCGAGTGCCGAAAGCTGCGGTGTAACGGGGGATGTTTCCTCGTTAAGATCATCACCCTCAAAGCTTAAAGAATCTTCTATAAGACCGAGATGTGTGTGCGCATCGATGAAACCGGGGGTGAGAATACACCCTTCGCCGTCAATAACCTCATGCCCGTCTGTATTAGGTACATCTTCCCCGACATATGATATTTTTCCGTCGGTTATCATGACCGCGCCACGCTCAATTACCTTACCGCCGTCCATAGTAAAAACTTTTGCATTTTTAATAATCATATTTATTCTCCGTAAAAACATAGCAGGGACACATATCCCTGCCATGATCATTTTGTCAAATCGTTATAATATACAACCTCGCCGGGCATACGGTAGCCAAGCTCTTCCCTTGCGACTTTCTGTATATATTCTTCATCCATTTCCTGTGCCAATTCATCCTTAAGCTGTTCAACGGCAAGCTTTTTTTCGTAAACCTGCCCGGTAAGCTGTTCTTGTTTTTCTTTAAGCGTGCTTACCCGCATACTCAAATTTACGATCGTAACAAAAGCAAAAACAAGGAAAAAGCACACAGCAACTTTAACAAATATATTTGTTCTTCTTTTCATTAAAATTCCTTATCTGTGACAACAGTATTGACAATATGCCGCTTTATAACAGCGGACACAAACTTCAGCTTAATAAATAAGTAAATATATAATACAGGGGCGATGATATATCTTTTTACGGCACGGTAAATAAACAGGAATACCGTTTGCATACAAAATGATACAAAACGCCCGACGGTAAGCTTATACAAAACAAAACCAGAAACCGCAAAGACCAGCATAAAAAATCTGAACTTTCCATGGTTTGCGCAAAATATAAACACCACAACAATTACAGAAGTCGGAG
>JAZNEN010000080.1:0-3921 GCA_045588615.1 Eubacteriales bacterium | reverse complement strand
CCTTGTATACGCGGTCTTCAGCAAGAGTGAAAGAACCTACGGGTGCATACCCGGTGCGGTCATCGAAGTAATACGTACCATCATCAAGTGTAACAAAGCCTTTTTTCTGGAAGTTACCCATAAAGTACATCCAGCCCGTACCGTCGTGGTAGAAGCCTGTATATGAATAGTTGGAAAGATATACACCGTTTTCATCAAATGTGTACATCGTACCTGCTATTGCATACTGACCTACAATCTTCTTACCGTCTATGAAGTAATAGGTATCATTGTACCAGCCGTCAGCAGGAACAACACCGTCGATATATGTAATTCCGTCTATTTCGCCGTTAAAGAGCTTACCGCAAGTGCATTTGAGAACACCATCAACATCTTCATAGCTGTGACCGCTTGCCTTAACAGTTTCGCCCCAAGTAAGTACAGAGCCGCAACCGTTTGCAGAATCACAAACGTGACCGAGTTTTTCCTCAGTTACACACGCACAGCCAACGCAGAATACTCTGCCGATATAGCCGTCTTCTGTACAAGTAGCCGCCTTATCGGTAGCCTCACCCGCTACATGGAGATGCCAGCTGCTCTTGCCTTCAAAATGAACTCTGTCAGCCACAGCGCATCCCCACCATGTGCCGATCTTCTGTTCAGTATCTACTTGAATCTTATCACCGGTAAACCATTCGGTGCTGCCGTCAATAAACTTAGCATTACCTGCCAAGGGATTAACAATAACATCCATATTAGATGTTACGTATTCCTGCCAGCATTCATAGGGGTCATACATACCGTTACCGTTAAGGTCATTGTCACCGCCTGCAGCAGGATAGTAACCCGGGTAATCTTCTTCATTCCATTCCCATGTCTGTACAGGAATAGAAACGAGTGCATGCTCACCTGTAACATCTACATCGCCTGTACGCTTAACAGTGAGGTACAGGATGTTTTCGCGAGCTTTGTCTGTTGTATAAGTTGCCGTGAAACCATAAAGAGTTTTAATCTGATCGTAAACCCATGTGTTAACATTGTTAAGGTCAAGAGTTACGGTAACCTCATCGATATTCTCCACGTTGTCTGCAACGATATCTATCCAGTACTGAGAACCTGTGAATATCATATCGGTAACGACCTGGGGTATTACCTTAACTGTAGCATCATTGCCATTGCCCTGAACGTTGATCTTTCTGATAACAGAAGCATAGTTGCCTGCCTTATCACAGATAGTGAACTTAACAGTATGTACACCGTTAGTAAATGTAGTAGCAGGAACAGAGATCTTGCTGCCATTGAACTCACAATTAACCTCATTACCGTCGATATATGCCTTTGCACTGGAAGCATCAAGACCTGTTGCGTTAATATATGTGGTATCTTCAGCTACAGAAACACTGAAACCGATATTATTGTAATTGGTAACTGTTGCTTCCTTACGCTGATTATTAAGGAATTTATCCTCACTTGTAATAGGCTCTATATAAGCAACTTCTCCAAATGAAGGAGCTTCTTTGTCGTCACAAGCCTCGGAATAGTCGATCGTAAGGTTGTCAAAATAGAACGCATTTGCACCCTTATGACCGGGAGCGGTTATCCAGTTATACTCGCCGCTGCTGCCGCCGTTAAGCTGGCTGGAAACCTCAATACGGAAACCGCTATATCTGTTGTCATTATTTACATCTTTGAATGCAGGTGCCTGGTAAAGAATGATCGAATCATAAGCACTTACATCTACAGAGCAATAACGCCATCCGGATTCTTCAAAGTATGTCGCATCACCATAGTTCATTGGATACGCATCTATACCGGAAGCCACTCCGTCTTTTACACCTGTAAGACAGAATCTAACGCCTGAGCTTACAGCATCTTTGGGGAAGTAGATCCATACACCGATAGATTTAACATTATCATACTGTACTGTTTCATTTGCCCATCTTATAGTACCGCCTGCCCAGTTGAGGGTAGCATATGTATCGTCCGTATAAACAGCGCCGGCACCGTTGCCGTCATGAACCATACCGTTCAAAGCAGTTACTGCCTCACTGCTGACAAGTATATTGTAGTGAGAAGTAGCTTCTGTTTTAGACCAGTTCTTTCTCTTCTGTGTCTGCTCTACATACCAGTCATCATCAAAACCGTTTTCAAAATCATAAATAACTTCAGATGCTTTACCGTATACTACATTCATTGTAGCGGTTACGTCAGCATCGTATGTAAGTGTTGCTATAATAGTACCGCCCGTTACAGAGGAATCCTCGGTAGCGGTAAGCTCGTAGCCGTTAAGTGTACCCATATCGGCAGAACCAAGCTCCACCTTAAAATCCGCATCCTTGGTAATGACCTCAAACACACCGTACTTTGCAGAAACGGAGAATGTAGAGGACTTGCCGTTAGGAACAGTAAGGGTAGACTGGCTGAATATAATGGAATCGGGGATAACAACATTGATAGCACATTCTCCAACCACTTCACCTTCATAAAGCATCTGAGCGCTTACAACACCGACAGTACCGTTTGATGTGAACAAACCGTTCTGATCAATAGTACCGAAGGATGAATCGGAAAGCTGCCATGCCGCTTCTTCGGGAATCTCTGCTGCACCGCCCGCAAAATCAGCACCCTTAGCGGTAAACTGAACTTCGCTGTAGGGTGTGAAATACTGACCTTCTGTCTCTATGCTCGCTCTGTTGAATGTACCGTCAGAGGGAGCAGTAGAAATGAAAAGTATACCCTGTGTGGTGGGACGAAGACCGCCATCAGAGGGAGAGTTATTTACCGCAAGCTCTTCACCGGGACGCTGAGACAGGAATGTGGAAGATCCGCCGCCGTCACAGTTTACAGCATATGTACATCCGAGATCAAGCATAACCTCTGCAAGTTCGTACATAGACATACCTACTGAGAAAGGAGACTGACGTCCGTCGTTCTCCATAATAACTACCGTGCCGTCGGCTTTGATACCTACAACAGATCTCGGAGCAGCATCACTATGGTTAGGACTGCTCTGATTTACACCGTCTTTCACGATGAAGCCGCTGGAACAAGGAATGACCTGCTCTTCCCAACCGTCAAGATCAGCGGAAGATCGAATCTGAATCATCTCGATTTTCGGAATATCGTAAGGTCTTGCGTTTCCGTCATCATCTGCATCCTTGTTAATAACAAGAACCGTGGGAAAGCCGTCGCAGCCGTCCCAGAAAATTTCACCGTCAACCATCAAAAATCCGAGAGGTCTACCTACCTGATCAGCAGGATAACCGCTGTACCACGAAAGACATGTGTTCATGGCACCTACTACGTTCCAACCCCAGTTTTCTTCTACCCATGACGCTTGTACGTCCATGGTAGCCGTCTGGTACTTGGATGTATTCATTTCAGCATAACTACCAATCACCTTGGTATATTCGCTGTTCATGTCAGCCTCCATAATATGAAGAACCTGACGGCGTGATCCGTCATCGCTATTCAAAACGATTTCGGATTCAGTAATACCGGGAGCGATATCCCAATCCACTTTAGAAATCAGATTGTAGTAACCGTCCGTACTTGTAGTACTGTTGATCGTGTAATCATTTGCTGCAAATGCTGTAAAAGGCACAGCCGCAAAAACGCCCATAACCATCACAAAAGCAAGCGCAAATGACACACTTTTTCTGAATGTCTCTTTCATAATTCAAACTCCTTTTTAATATTTTTCTTCTACGTAAATTATTATACTTAGCAGAGATGTAGAAGTATCTCTCTGTCAAGCCGCTGCATGAAATATTTTAATGGTGTTTATCACCCTCCTTTTTATATATCATTCCTATAAAATAATTGGAATATAAGCTAATTATGGAAATATTTTTTTATTGTCTTCAAAGTATTCTCACTTAATGTTCGATGAAAAAAGATAAGTGTAAATACTGTGAAAAAAACAAGATAACAAAGAAAACC
>JAZNEN010000079.1:0-1850 GCA_045588615.1 Eubacteriales bacterium | reverse complement strand
GATCAACCTTATATTCGATGAAAGTGATGAAATGTCTAATCCGTCGAGCGTTCGTTCCAAGGCGGTCCTTGATTGCTTCAGGCGATGCAAATTCAAACTGCTTACCACAGGTACAAGCACACGGAATAATATATCCGAGTTTGCACCGCAGCTTGAACTGCTCTACAATAATTCGTTTAATATGCTGTCGCTTTGTCCGCATATCTACAGTATAGACAAAGAGGACAATACACCCGTTGAAGAGTATAACGAGTATTACGGCAAGCCTATCCCTGCATACAGGGCAGGTTACCGTCTGTTCTCTGCTTCACACCTTCCCGAAAAGATTACGGTATTCGGTATCGGGCAAAAGACTCAGGACATATACAATTCTGAGTATCTTGATGAAATTCTCGGCAAGACCGTTATAACCCGTACCTTTGAGGAAGTGGTGGGTAAGGAAATCAAGCGGTTGCATCAGGTTCCGGTTGCTTTCTCACCCGAAGAAAAAGCGGTGTATCAGATGGCTATTGATGAGTTTAATAAGATGAAGGACAACTATTTCAAATCTACCGGCAATTCAAGAAAGGATTCGATGATGAAGCTTATACAGCAGATAACACTTCTGCTTCGTATAAGTGCTGCACCGAATACGGTACTTGAATATGCAGGCGGCACTCCCAACAAGCTCCGTAAGGTGGTTGAGATGGTGGGTGAATTTAAGGACGAAACAGTTGCAATCGGTGTACGCCATGTGAATGTTGTGGAAGAATACAAAAAGGTATTGGAAGCCGCATTCCCCGACCGACAGATTTTTGTTGTTACGGGCGGCACCACAACCTTTGCACAACGCCGAAAACTTCGTTATACCATCAGGGACAGCAAGAACGGTATTTTGTTGTGTACTCAGCAGAGTCTGCCCTCAAGCGTAAACTTTGAGTTTATTAACAAGGTAATTATTCCTGAACTGCATTACAACAACGCAGGTATGAGTCAGTTTTATATGCGATTCGTTCGCTATACATCAACTGAATACAAGGATATATACTTTGTAACCTACGCAGGAAGCATTGAATCTAATCAGATGCAGATGGTTCTTGCCAAGGAAAAGCTCAATATGTATATGAAGGGCAAGGATGCCGACCTTGATGAGATCTACAGCCGTTTCGGTGTGGACTACGATCTGATGTCGCTTCTTATGTACCGTGAGCAGGACAGCGAAGGTAAATTCCATATTCGCTGGGGCGAACAGAAAATAGCGTAAAAATACAAAGAGGTGTAAAGTCAGTGGCTCAGTCTAACAATTCTTTTGAGTATGGCGGTTTTCATTTTGTTCCGGTAAGGAAACTAAATAAAAACGAAAAAAGTAATATTTGCGCTTTTATGCGGAATATAGCAACGGATGTGGACTTGGGATTTTTCAGGAGCGATGATGTTCGCGGAAGAAAACAAAAATATCCTTATTCCTACTATGGTTTTTATGATGCATCCGGCAATAGCAATTTAGATATTTTCAAATGTATAGAGAATAACAATCTCTATATTCCGGGCGAAAATGAATTGTTTCTTTTTATGAAAAAAGAATAAAAACAAATAATGCGATGGCGGAATAGGTAGACGCAGGAAAAAGGGGCAACAGTACCGACATAAATCACTGCCCCGTGAAACCGATTTATCGGGAGGAAGCGGATGTGTAAGGCGTGGATGCGGTGTCAGTTATGTCATAAGGGGTGCAAATCCTCTTTCGCATTATAGTAAGGAGATTTAATAATGGAACCTTTTTTAGCAGATAAAATAAAAAACGATGCCTATCAGCTCTATAAAAAAGATTGGTGTGAATCACGTGGCTATGTCCTTGAGGATGTAGAACG
>JAZNEN010000078.1:0-12348 GCA_045588615.1 Eubacteriales bacterium | reverse complement strand
CAACATGGGTAATGATGTTCAACAAGACTCTTGCTAGGAGCGTTGGTATCGGCGAAGGCGATCTTAAGAGTATCTATGATCTTGTAAAAGACAACGAATGGACACTCGACAAGCTCCTTGAATACTGCAAACTCTTTACATATCAGGATCTTGACGCGTCCGGTACAACAACTCACCTTGACCAGTTCCCCATCGCAACAACGATCGACTTTATCACAGGTCTTTACTACGGTACAAACAGCCGTATCATTCACAAGGACAGTGCTGATATTCCTTACCTTAAGGAACTCGACGACACAACAGTTAAGCTCGTTGACAAGATCGCTGAAATTTATACAGCATCCAACCAGTACACATTTGACTGTCATGATTACATGAGCATTAACCCCGCAGTTCACCTCTTGTCTCAGGCAATGTTTGAAGAAGACAGAGCGCTCTTCTACTCCGAAGTTATGCAGTGCGTAACACGTCTTCGTGATATGGATACGGACTTCGGTATTATTCCCGTTCCTAAGGCTGACAAAAATCAGAAAAACTATACAACACACTCCGTTGCAATAGTTACAATGGTTGCAGGCGTTCCGAAGGATATTTCCTATGATGAAAACAGACTTGCGCTTTCAGGTATGATCATGCAGGCACTTGCTGTTGAAGGTAAGAATATTCTTACACCTGCATACTACGAAGCATCCCTTATCGGTAAGGGTACACGTGATGAAGAATCCGCAGATATGCTTCCTATCATCTTCGCTAACCGTGTTGTTGACCTCGGTTCAATTGTTGATGACCAGAACGTTACATCAATTTCCAACTCGCTTATCGATGCAATAAAGAGCAATTCCACAGGTAAACTTTCCTCTCTCTTCGCAAGAAACAAGACGAAAGTTAACGCTGCATTGGAAGACCTCGTTGAAAAGTTCACAGCAGTTAAATAATGCAATAAAGACAGCGTGTAAAAGCGCTGCCTTTATTTATGGTCACGAATGAAAAGGTGTGTATAATATGAATTATAAAATAGTTATGGCAACGGAAGATGACAGATGTGAAATTTTGCATTTATACAAATCGCAGATCGGACGAAAATTTTGCCCTTGGGATGAAGAATATCCGTCCAATGAAACGATAGACCTTGATCTTTCCCGCGATGCGCTGTTTGTTTTAAAAACGGACGGAAAAATAATTGCCGCCATTTCTATAGAAGACGATGAAGAAGTTGACCGTCTGCCCTGTTGGAATAAAAACATTTCACCGACCGGTGAGCTTGCACGGCTTGCCGTGCTGCCAGGTGAACAAAACAAGGGACTTGGGCGTATAATGCTGAAATTCGGAATGGATGAGTTAAAAAGGCGGGGCTTTAAGGGCATCCGATTTTTAGTTGGAAAGTATAACAAAAAGGCAATTGCTTGTTATTCGGATTTTGATTTTAATGTTGTCGGTGAATGTCATATGTACGATCAGGACTTTTTATGCTACGAAAAAGAATTGTGAGTTTCACATATAAAAAGAACGGAGGGTTTTTAACTCTTCCGTTCTTTTTTCTGTTTTAAGATACGTATTATCTGCTATTTCACAGCGAGAATTTCAAGGCAGCGCTTCGCTATCGCTATGTCGGATTCATAGGGAACATATTTGCCCTGCACCTTCTGATATACTTCCTCGCCCTTTGCGGCAAGGATAACAACATCACCTTTTTTTGCTGACATAATTGCTTTTTCAACGGCTTCCGCACGATCCTCTATTATCTCATACGGTGTGCCGTACGGTTTTACGTAAAAGGCTATTTCTTCACATATTGACCGTACATCTTCAAATTGAGGATCATCTGCCGTAAGATACATATAATCGGCATTTTTACCGCCCAATTCACCGATATCTCGTCTGCGTCCGGTGCTTTTGCCCCCCGGAGCGCCGACCACAACAGAAATACGGCTGTCGGGATAATCTGCCTTTACAGACTCATAGAGCTTACTGAAGCTCAAATAATTGTGTGCAAAGTCAACAATTACGGTAATGCCGTCTTTTTCAAACACATTCATTCTTCCTCTGACTTCAACATCCCAAAGACCGTGTGCAATTGAATTTTCATCAACGCCGAGTGCCTTTGCAACACAGTACGCCGTCAATGCATTTTCTACATTGAATCTTCCTGCCATCTTTATTCTGAAGTTGCTTTCATTTCCGTTCTTACATCTGATTGTAAATGAAAATCCGATATTTTCCTTTTGAATATTCTCCACCCAATAATCGCAGGTGTCATCACCGTACGTGATAACGGTTTTTGCATATGCCTTTGCTGCTTCATATATTTCGTCAAAGCGTGCGCTGTTTTTATTTATTACGGCTGTTTTCGAGTGCTTCATAAGCTCAAGCTTGCATCTGAAATAGTCCTCTGCATCCTCGTGCTCAAGCGGACCTATGTGATCCTCACCGAGATTCATAAAAACACCGACATCAAACTCCGTACCGTACACACGGTTGACTTTATATGCCTGAGATGAAACCTCCATTGTCAGATACGGTATTGCACAGCTTCGGCACTGAGCGAAGTACCTGTGAAGGTCGGGAGATTCAGGAACGGTAAGATGTGCTTCATGATCCTCCACCCCTGTGTAGATCTCGATGGTAGACAAAACGCCTGTGCGCATACCCGTATATTTGTCAAGTATATTTTTAATGAAATAGGTTGTTGTTGTCTTTCCTTTTGTACCTGTAAGTCCGACAAGCTTCAAGCTCTTGTAAGCTTCACCGTAAAATGCTTTTGAAAGAATTGCCATACCGCGGCGGATATCATCAGTCACAACACACGGAATATCAACACCTTCATATTTCTTTTCCGCAATATATGCACCTGCACCTTTTCTCACAGCATCCTCAAGATACTGCATTTTAAACGCCGCACCTTTACAGATGAAAAATGTGTTTTCCTCAACATCCGAAGAATTATAAGAAAGGTATGTGAATTTGTGAGAAAAAAGCTCCTCAGGGCAAAATATCTGCGCATTTATATTTTCTTTTTCAAATATCTCTTTAATATCAGATATCGATATCTTATTTTCAATCATAGCTATTCCCTTTGCATTTAATCGTTTTCGAGATAATATGTAGCTTCCATATCGGCAAAACTTAGTGCGGGGGCAAGCGGGAACATTTCGTATGCCGCACCGACATTGCGCACATCGTCTGTACCCGAAAATCCCATATGGTATCTTATTGCAAACGCTTCTTCACGTGTCAAGCGCATATACCCGTTGATTATATACACGGATTTTTCCCCGTGTCCGTATGGCATTTTATCTGCAAATTCATAACACGGTACCCTCTGCCATACACCGTGATCGTCCTTTACATTACGAAAGCTCTGAATATAACAGTTCACCTTACAAACATCGTGCAAAAGCGAAACAATGGCAATTGTTTCTTCCGAATAATCAAGTCCGTACACTTCTTTAACCCTCGGACGCTTCATATAGTCCGAAAGGCATTTATATACGTTTATGCTGTGTGTGCAAAGACCGCCTTCGCACGAAAGATGAAATCTTGTACTTGCAGGTGCTGTAAAAAAGTCACTCTTCAAAAGATATTCAAGCATTTTGTCTGCACCCTCACGCTTGATATGTTCGTTATATATCGATATAAATTCGTTTTTAGGATCCATTTTTCTCTTTCCTTTATTGAATATATATTAAAATTTTCGTAAAAACAGCAATCAAAACGTCAAATTACTCTTGTAAAATATTGTTTATTATATTATAATATAAAAGTATAGCAAAGTCAAGCAAAAAAATAATAAATAACGGAGGGCTCATTTATGCCTAAATCCAAAGCTGAACTTACAGGCACACTGTATGCCGAAATGATAAGATCGGGTTTTGAAAACCTGAGAGTAAACGCAACTGTCGTAAACGATCTCAACGTGTTCCCTGTTCCCGACGGCGATACCGGAGAAAATATGTGTATGACGATCAAGGGCGGTGTTCTGGCACTTGACAAGATAGAAGATATCGAAAACACATCGCTTTACACAACAGCGGCTGTTGTTGCGAAAGGTATGCTTCTTTCAGCACGCGGAAACTCAGGTGTTATTCTTTCAAAATTCTTTGAGGGTATTGCAAAAGGACTTGAAAAAGAAAGAGCAACCGACCCCGAGGGTTTTGCAAAAGCTCTCATGGAAGGTGTAAGACAGGCATATTCCGCTGTTGTTAAGCCCATTGAAGGTACGATACTTACAGTTTGCCGTGAAGCAACTGTGCGCACATCAGCAATGATAAATAAAAACAGTTCTCTTGAAGAATTTTTTGAAATTTTCAGAGGAGAACTTAAAATATCTCTTGAACGTACACCCGAAAAGCTTCCCGTTTTGCGTCAGGCAGGAGTTGTTGACAGCGGCGGTGCAGGTCTTCTTTACATAGCTGACGGTATGATAAAGGCTATAAGAGGCGAAAAAGCACCCGTTACAGTCAGAGAAACTGCAAAGACTGAAAAAGCTCAGATATCATTCGAAGCATTTACCGAAGATGATGTTATGACTTACGGCTACTGCACAGAATTTTTGCTCCGTTTACAGCGCAGCAAGGTCGATGTAGAGCTGTTTGACGAAAACGTAATAAAGGACTACCTTAATTCTATGGGCGATTCCGTTGTAATATTCAAAACGGATTCAATCGTCAAGGCGCACGTTCACACGCTCAATCCCGGTCTTGTTCTTGATTTTTGCCGTAAATTCGGTGAATTTCTCACAGTCAAGATAGAAAATATGTCCCTTGAACACAATTCAACGATCGTCGAAAAAGAAGCAAAAAAAGAAGAAAAAAAAGCTGACGACATAATTAAAAAGCCCAAGAAAAAATACGGTGTCGTTGCAGTTGCAACAGGTGATGGAATAAAGGAAACATTCACATCGCTCGGTACAGATGTTATCGTTGAGGGCGGTCAGTCAATGAATCCGTCTGCTGAAAGCTTTATCGAAGCGTTCAAAAGAATACATGCAGAAACAATAATCGTTTTCCCGAATAACGGCAACGTAATTCTTGCAGCACAGCAGGCAGCACAGCTTTACAAGGAAGCTGACGTGCGTGTGCTTGAATGTAAGACGATAGGCGAGGGCTATGCCGCACTCACAATGATCGACCTTTCTCAGGAGAATCCCGATGATGTCATGGAAGGACTCCGTGAAGCGATGGACGGTGTCAAAACAGGTATGGTAACACATGCGGTTCGTGATGCACAAATGAACGGTGTAACAGTAAAAGAAGGTGACTTTATCGGAATATGCGGCAAAGATATTCTTTCATCATGCGCCGACAAGCTCACAGCCGCATATGAAATGACGGAAAAGCTTGATGCAAGCCTTTGCGATATAATCCTGCTTATATACGGTAAGACAGCAACAGAGGAAGAAGCAACAGCGCTTACAGAAAAGCTTGAAGAAAAATACCCCGATGTTGAAATAATAACAATGAACGGCGGTCAGGATATATATGATTTCATATTGATATATGAATGATAACAAAATGGCTGTCAGTTAATGACAGCCATTTATTTATTCATCAAATCTGAAATCAAAAAGCTTACAGGGATTCACCGACAAAGCATCGCATATATCAAAAACAACGTCAAGTGAAACGGCACAGTCAGCAGTTTCTATCCTGCTCATATGTGTTCGGCTTACATTTACAAGCTCTGCAAGCTTTGACTGCGACATTCCTCTTTTCTTTCTGTAATATGCAATATTCAGACCAAGATTTTTATATTTGCCGTGTTGTTTTATATCCATAATATCACCCTTGACTATTATATCACCGCAAAGCACCCTTTGCGACAACACTATATGTTATTTTTGATACTTGACAAGTTACAAATGTTGTGTTATAATACACTAAAATAAATAAGGAGAAACAACTTTATGAAAAAGATCATTCTATTCATTCTCACACTTTCACTCATTGTCGGTGCTATACCTTTTTCCCTTGCAACGTATGCTGTGGCATCCGGCACATGCGGAGAAAACCTCACCTGGACACTTGACAGCGGCACGCTTACCATAAGCGGCACAGGCGAAATGAAAAATTATTACAAATCTTCCCCAAGGCCTTGGGAGAAAGATATTACTTTTATAGAAACCGTCATTATCGAAAGCGGTGTTACAAGCATCGGTGACGGCGCATTTGAGCGAGGCTTAAATATTACATCCATTGTAATTCCCGACACCGTTGTAAAAATAGGTGAAGCAGCATTTGCGGTATGTGGAAGTCTCACTTCAATAGCTATAGGAAAAAATGTGGAAAGCATCGGTTTTCAAGCTTTTGCCGCTTGCAAAAGTTTTACGGAAATAAATGTTGATAAAAACAATGCTTATTTTTCGAGTGACAACGGCGTGCTTTTCAACAAAGCCAAAACAGAGCTTATTCAGTATCCCATATCAAAAGCGGACAAATCTTACACTATACCGAGCACCGTTACAAAAATATGTGACAGTGCATTTGCCAATTGTCCTACAGTCGTTTCTGTCACAATTCCTGAAAGTGTTACATATATAGGTACTTCTGCCTTTTCAAACTGCTATGCCCTTAAATCGGTAGATATTCCCAACAGCGTTAAAACCATCGGTGAATGGGTATTTAATGAATGTACAGCTATGACATCCGTCAAAATAGGAAACGGACTTTCTGAAATCAGCAAATTTGCATTTTTAGGGTGCTCAAGCCTTACAACAGTGAAGATAGGCAACAATGTTAAGACAATAGCCAACGAGGCATTTTACGGTTGCAAAAGCCTTAAATCTATCATAATACCCGACAACGTTACAACTATCGGTGACAGCGTATTTAACTTGTGCACAGCACTTTCATCCGTTAAGTTCGGTAAGGGTGTTACGGAAATAGGCGAGCTTACATTCTTCGGCTGTACAGCCTTAAAATCAATTACAATACCCAACGGAGTAACAGAGCTTTTCGGTGTATTTTACAACTGTAATGCGCTTGAATCAATTGCACTTCCCAAAAGTGTTGCATATATTGCAGAATACACATTTGAAGGCTGTGAAAATCTTAAAGACGTATACTATGAAGGAACTGAAGCTGAATGGGAAGATATCAAAATAGATGAATACAATTCCCCTCTTCTTGAAGCAACGGTGCACTTTGAGGATTTTTCACTCCCGAATGATGAACCTGACGAAACCACAACAGCAAAAGACACCGAAGATAAAAAGGAAACCGAGCCTGTCGAAGACACGACAAAACCCGCAGTTACAACAGCACCGAAGGAAGATGATACACCGGACACCACAGCAAAAGATACGGCCTTGAATGAAGATACCATAGCAGCGAATACCGATACTGTAACAGACGGTGACACAGAGCCTTTTGATAGCTTGATTTGCGAGCTCTTCCCTGAATCCGAAGACACCGCCGTTGTAACCGACAGCACATCACCAGATGATACAGACACATCAATCGGTGATATAACAATAAGCAACGGTACTGAAACGAACAGCGGCACAAATACAGATGATAAAAATACATTCACTTGGCTGCCCATAACAGCAATAGTTATTGTATGTATTGCTATCGCAGGCGGCGGAATAGTTCTTTTCAAAAAAATTAAAAAATAAAGCGCAGTGCGGACACTCTTAAAAGGGTGTCCGTTTTGTACTGTAAGATATTTCACCTTGTAATATCAATGCCGATGATAATAGGTGAAATAAGACGGTATTTGCGGGACAACAATACGATACGTGTAAGCAGAAGCGTGAGGGATCTTGCGTATAAAGCACTCGGCGCACGTGATGAGCTTTCAAAGAAAAACATTTGTGAACCGACAATATCGCAGATAGCCGCCTTTTTAGGTGAAGATGAAAATGCAGTATCATCTGCCCTTGAAGCGATATCGGAGCCTGTTTCTATGTACGAGCCGATATTCACCGACGGTGCAGGTGAAGGTATGTGCATAGCAGATCAGATAAGTGATGAAAACTGCACAGACAGCGCATGGATAGAAAATATCGCTTTGAATGAAGCCTTAAAAAAGCTTAACGAGCGTGAGCGTTCAATAGTTGACCTGCGTTTTTACAACGGCAAAACACAAATGGAGATAGCTGACGAAATCGGCATCAGCCAGGCGCAGGTATCACGTATAGAAAAAGCCGCACTTGAAAAGATAAAAAAACAAATGTAGTCATCGGCTACATTTGTTTTTATCTTAAAGATCATCCGCATCCTGCACAGGTCTTTCCTTTTTATTTTTACAATTACCCGTATACCAACCGTCGGGATCAGTTTTTTTACCCGCTTTATTATATTCTTTTACAACTTTTTTCGCTTTGCTTTCATTTTTCATTTAATCACCCCTTTGTGTAATTATCTTATACACCTATGCAAAAAATATACGGCATACAGCGCAGGAGATGAAAATACAAAAGATCATCGTCAAAAATGCGCATATAAATGTATGGCGCGTTTTTTTCACTCCGACAGAGGAAAAGTACACCGAAACAACATATACAAGCGTATCGGATGAGCCCATTATAACAGATGCCGCAAGGCAAGCAAAGGAATCAGGTGACAGTTTATCAAACAGCTCCTTTGCCATTGCAAGCGAGCCTGAGCCTGATATCGGTCTTAATACAAGCAGCGGCAATATTTCATCAGGCACACCGACTCTGCATAACAGCGGAGACAGCACACGGCAAATTATGTCAACCGCACCCGATGAGGTAAACATTCCGATACCGACCATAAGCAAAATAAGCGTTGGCAAAAGGTTTACCGCAACATTCATTCCGTTTTTTGCCCCGTCTATAAAATCACCGAAGGAATTTTTGTCAAAAACAAAAATCACTCCCATAATGCACAGCAAAAGCGGTATTATAAGATACGAAAAAAAATGCATTAAAACACCCGTGAAAATATTTTTGTAATGAAGACCGCAAATATTACGGTAAGCGTTGATGATATAATTGTAGGCAAAATAATATCATACACCATCAAAGCTCCCGCGCTTTGACGAAGAGAAATAAGTGTAGCGGGCAAAATATCGATAGATGCTGTATTAAGCACGGCAAGCATCACCATATCATCGCTTGCCCGTGTTTTATCGGGATTTACCGAATGAAGTCTCTTCATGGCACTTATACCGAGCGGTGTTGCGGCATTTCCTATACCGAGCAGATTTGCGCTTACATTTGCTGATATTTCCTCACACATTTCCCTTTTGTACGCATCCGGAAAAATAAAGCGCAAAACAAATGATATACGGTTTGAAAGCTTTTTTATTATCCCCTTTTTCTCGAATACATTCATAATTCCGCACCAAAGAGACATAACAGATATTAATGTTACCGTAAGTTCAAGTGCCTTAGATGCGCTTGCAAAAACAGAATTTGAAAGCGATGAAAGATTCCCCGTGAAAAATGAAACACCAAGCGATAATATCGCCATTACTGCAAAGATCGTTCCTATCATACGCGCCCTTCTTTCGACATTATTCGACTTTTAGCTGTAAATAATTTACTTTAATTGATATTCTTCCTATTTTGTTTCTTTTCTTCCTATTTAACAGAAAATGTATTTTTGGTATATTTTAACCATAAAATCACCTATATTCCATTACTAACTCAAGGAGGGTTTTGCCATGATGAAATCAACAGGTATTGTCAGAAAGGTTGACGAGCTTGGAAGAATCGTTCTTCCGATAGAAATAAGAAAAACTTTGGATCTTGACAAAAAGGATTCCGTTGAGATCTTCATTGAAGATGACAAAATAATACTTAAAAAATACTTTCCCGCTTGTATCTTCTGCGGAAATGCAAACGGCGTTTCATACTACAAGGGAAAGCTTATCTGTCCTGAATGTCTTGATGCTTTACGTCATATGGTTCAGTAATAAATATATTAACAAAAACTAAAAAAAATACAGGGTACATATCATACCCTGTATTTTTTATTATAAAACACTTTCGGCTTTTTTACCGGCATCCTTTAAAACATCCTTCATGGAGTATCTTCCGCTTTTTTTGCCGACCATATATCTTGCCGCTTTTACAGCACCGGATGCAAAAAGATCACGGCTGAGTGCTGAATGTTTTACAGTAATTACCTCACCGCCGCCACAGAACATTACTTCATGCTCACCAACGATTGAACCGCCTCTTATGGAATGAATACCTATTTCATTCTTTTCTCTTTTCTTACGGTACGGTGTTCTGTCAAACACACGCTGTGACTCATAAGGAAGTGCCGACTCAATTTCTTCAGCGATCATAAGTGCTGTACCGCTGGGTGCATCGAGCTTATTATGGTGATGCGCCTCAATTATTTCAACATCGTAATCATCACCTAAAATTTCTGCCGCCTGCTTTGCAAGTCTGCACAGAAGATTTATACCGAGCGACATATTTCCCGATGTGAAAACAGCTGTTTCCTTATCCATACGTGCCATATATTCTTTTTCTTCATCGGTATGACCCGTTGTGCATATTACAGCAGGTATTTCCTTTTCCTTTGAATAAGAAAGAATATCGTAAATAAGTGAATGATGTGAAAAGTCAACGATAACGTCGGCTTTTTCATTTACATCGAATATGCTTTTATAAACGGGAAACGGTGCAATTTCATCTGTTACATCAACGCCTGCAACGATAACATCGCCATCATTACAAGCGGCGGCAACAGCCTTGCCCATTCTTCCGTTACATCCGCACAGAAGGATATTCATAAGCCCTCCTTAAACAAGTCCGTATTCTTTCAAAATACCGAGAAGCTTTGCATCCTCTGCCTCTGTCATAGGACAAAGGGGCAAACGCATTTCGATATCACACATACCCATCTGATGAAGCGCTGTCTTTACAGGAATGGGATTTACAGTCATAAACAAAGCATTTATAAGCTTAAGGAGCTTGAGCTGAAGCTTTGCGCTCTCTTTGCACTTTCCTTCAAGATAAAGATGTGTCATATCCGCCGTTTCTCTGGGCATTACGTTTGACAAAACAGAGATAACACCCGCTGCACCAACACTCATCATAGGTACTATCTGATCATCATTTCCGCAGTAAACATCTATATCGTCGCCGACAGCTTCCATAAGCTCAACAATAAAGCTTAAATTTCCGCAAGCTTCCTTTGTTGCGATGATATTAGGGTGCTTTGCAAGCGCACGGTAAGCATCAATACTTATGTTGACACCTGTGCGGGAAGGCACGTTATAAAGGATAACGGGCTTGCTACAAGCGTCTGCAATTTTTGAAAAGTATTCAACAATACCCTTCTGGCTCGTTTTGTTATAGTAAGGCGTAACATGCAGGAGCGCATCAGCTCCTACTTCGCATGCGTGGCGTGAAAGGTCAACAGCATATGCAAAATCATTCGAACCTGTACCTGCGATGACAGGAACTCTCTTATTTACCTGTTTTACTGTATAAGCAATTATATCTCTGTGTTCTTCATCGGTAAGTGTCGCCGCCTCGCCTGTTGTTCCGCAAACGACAATAGAATCAACGCCGCCCGCTATCTGAAATTCGATCATTTTTCCATACGCTTCATAGTCTATCTTTCCGTTCTTGAACGGAGTTACTATCGCAGTGCCGACACCTGTAAAAATAGGAGTTTCTCTTTTCATTTTTATTCCTTTCCTTCGGACAAAACCGTTTTTGCATAAACGGTTATATCAAGTCCGTCATCTTTAAATAAACTTTCTTTTGGCAGTTTCATAACTGTATATGTTACATATATATCACCGACAGCACCCGAAAGATTGATTATCTGAACAACATATATTACCCAAAACCATCCCATAGGCACTATCATATTAACAACGCCAAGCACAATGCCCCATATAACAATGGGCGCAAGTGCTATTGTTATATACTCATATCTACCGAAAAGCGCTTCGCTCGATGCGTAGGCAAAGCTCGAATTAAATCCGAATTTACCCCATTTTCCGCTTATTATCCTTATAAATACACCGTGTACCGCTTCGTGCAAAATTACGTAAGCAAGTGCAGAAACAAACAGTACACCGCATTTTATAAATATTTCCTTGACCTCACCGTAGCTTGATGGAGTGAAAACATCAAACGGAACAAATATCCGCATTATCATCACGAGAAATACCGCAGCAGCAATTGCTGCAGCATTTATACGTTTGTACAATTTTTTGTCTTTCGTAAAACTTATACTTTTAATTTCACCGTATCCATCGGGCAGGATGTGATAACAGATCATGTCATTTTCTCCTGCTTTACCTTTTTGTCAATTACGTGACGGCTGGCAAGCTCCGACATGACATCGTCAATGGAAATACCCATTTCAACCATAAGCACCATTACGTGATAATAAAGGTCCGCAATTTCAT
>JAZNEN010000077.1:0-3503 GCA_045588615.1 Eubacteriales bacterium | reverse complement strand
TTACCGAAATAGGTGATTTTGCGTTTTCTGAATGCACAAGCCTTTCGGAATTCTACTATAACGGGACGGATAAAAACTGGAACAGGCTTGAAATAGGAATAGACAACGATCCGCTTTTAAACGCTGTCGGTCATTTCCTTTCGCCGATAATCGAAGCACCTACCTTTACTGAAGACAGTAAATATACCGTAAATGAATCGGTTGATGCTATTATAGTAAAACCTTCGTCTAAAAAGGGTGAAAGCCTCGAAACATTTTTAAGCAACTTTGCCGCTAATCTTGAATTTTTGCGTGTGGTTGACGAAAACGGTATTGCCGTGTCATATCTTGACAGACTTGATAATACATATTCTTTACAGCTTCTCGATTCTAAAAACGATGTTACCAAAACGTATAAAATAGTCATGCTCGGCGACATCGACCATAACGGACGTTTAAGCCTTTCCGATGTTTCAGGTGTTCAGTCGGTAGTTCTCGCAAAGCCTGCAAAAGATACAATTGATTTTATAGAGGCGAATGTTGACGGAAACTCAAGACTTTCGGTAACAGATGCCTCGGCGCTTCAATCATTCCTTGCAAGCGGTAATTGGTAATTTAAAAGTTATATAAAAAATGTTGGCTCTGATCGGTGTGTCGATCAGAGCCAACATTTTCGCTATTGTAAAATCAGATATCAAATCCTATTATCTTGTTTGCAAAGAAGAATTTTCCGAATATGTATTTATCTGATGCGCTTTCGGTAAGTGTTATAACCTTGCCGTCAAAATAATCAAGTCCTTCAGCCATTGCGGGGCCTTTTATTTCCTGTATACATTCGGTGAGGTAATATACGGGTGCATCGTAAAATGTTTTACCGGAATCAACAGCTTCGCTCTCGTTATATACATAGTAAACGCTGTCTGCAAGACCGTATGAGGTTGAAAGCACAACTTTTCCGTCAGGTGTAAAGCATATGCCTTGAACCTTATTTCTTATTGAATAAATTTTATTGGGATGTTCGAGGTCATCGTGTGAATACCTTGATACTATTGCATAATAAGTACCGTCGGGTGTTTCATACGGATGATTTGTTATATATGCACCGCCGTCGTGAAATTCACCGACGTATACGTAATTTTCATCAGCATAGCAGAACGATGCCTGATTATTGACGGGAGTTCCTTTTCCGATATCCACCGTGTCACCGTTTTCCGCATTTGTAAGAGATGTAAGCGGGAATGTGTAAAGATGCTCATCGTCAGCAAGATAAACAGTATCTTTATATAATGAAATGCCGCCTGCGTGACCTGTAAAATCTTCACCGTCTGATGTAAGTTTGACGTAATAAGAATTGTTGTTAATGTCTGTGATGTATACACGGCTTGCGCTATTGTCCTTCATATATCCCGAAACGAATATCTTGTTGTTTTCTTCGTCAGCACAGATACCCTGACAGACAAATCCGTCACTAAGCCCGGGATTTGTGCATATGTCAGTTTTTAATGAGTAGTAATCAGAGTATATGAAAAATTTCGCTATATTAAGACCTCCTAATACAATAACTATTACAGACAAAATTACAATAAGTATGGCAATACTGATCCTTTTGATAATTTTTGATGCTTTTTGCACATTAAACTCCAATCTGCCTTTACGGCTGTAAAATATGATATTTTGTATCATATTATCATATTTTTATGTCGAAATCAAGTAGAGAATTTACAACAAATACTTGACAAATGAAAATACTTGTTTTAATATATTACATATGGTTATAAGATTTGAAAGGGGTGAGTCTGTCATGACAAAGAAATATCATGCAAATACAACAAAAGTCGAAATAATGCAGGTCGGAACGAGAATGTTTCTTGAAAGAGGATTTACGGAAACATCTGTTCAGGCAATAAGCCAGGAGCTCGGCATAAGTAAGGGTAATTTTACATTTCATTTCCCGACGAAAGAACACTTGCTTTTGGAACTGACAAAGTATCTTGCAAAATTCCACACAAGGGAAATCAATATTGCAAAATCAGAAGGACTTAACAATTTGCTTGCATATTGCTGGGAGGTTACGGCTCAGATCGCTATGTGCGAGGAACATCCCCAGGCGAAAGATTTTTATATTGCAATTTATTCACATCCGTCAACTTTGGCGTATGTAAAGGAATGGGGTTCGCAAAAGAATATGCTTTTGCTTTGTAAAGAGCTGCCTGAGTGGTCACTTTCAAGATTCAGACTCGTCGAAAATGCTGCCGCCAGCATTGAAATGAGTGCGTTGGTAGAGCCATGTACTGAAAACTATACACTTGAAGATAAGATAATCGTGACGCTTGACTCCCTTTTGAAATTATACGAAATTCCAAAAATGGAGCGTCAGCAGGCTATAACCGATATACTTAATATAGATTACCGAAATATAGGCAAAAAAATATTTAAAGAATTTGTAAAATACGTGGAACGTCTTAATCAGCAAGCACTTGACGATGCACTTGAAGGATATTCTTTCAATTGATTTTATCTCCCCTGCAGAAAATATCTGCAGGGAATATTTTTAAATCACCGAATTAGAACATTTCCGGCTTGCAATTTTTGATATGCTGTATATTATAATTACGATGAATGTAAATGATGGCAAAGGTGCGCGCAACCGTAAATTCAGTAAACGGCATTTGAGTTTGAAATTGCATTTTTGTTATTAAATTAAAATAAGGAGAATAATGATGCGTAAAAATTTTGGAGCAAAAACGTGGCTTTATCCTATGCCTGTCCTGATAGTCGGAACTTATGACGAGAACGGAATACCTGATGCGATGAATGCGGCATGGGGAGGCATTTACGACACAAATATGGTTATGGTATGTCTGGACGATTCGCACAAAACAACGGAGAATATCAAAAGGACGAAGGCGTTTACTGTAAGCTTCGCAACAGTAAATACCGTTGTTCCTTGTGATTACGTCGGTATTGTTTCTGCAAATGATGCGCCCGATAAGTTTGTAAAAGCGGGCTTTCATGCTATTAAAAGCGAATTCGTAAATGCTCCCGTCATTGAAGAATTGCCGATGACGGTTGAATGTGAGCTTTTAAAATTTAACGAGGACGGAATATGTATCGGTAGGATCGTAAACGTAAGCGCCGATGGATCCATACTCGACGAAAACGGCAAGATAGATGCAAAAAAATTAGATCCTATTATCTATGACAGTGTAACGCATGCATATTGGAATTTTGGAAAAAAGGTCGGCAAAGCATTTTCCGATGGAAATAAACTGAAATAATAAAGTAAGGATTTTTGAAATGAAAAATATTCGATTTAAAGCTGTACTTTCTGCTTTTATGGTAATTTGTATCTGTTTTTCCTGCATACCGTTTTTTAAAATTGAGGTAAACGGCACAGGGGACGAAATGGATATCAAGGTGTTTGACTACAATGTGTGCGCATACCCCGATCCTGCGAATATCGACAGGATGTTCAAAAAATTTCCCGAAAGAACAATTGACGATTATTCGTTTGATAAAAGGGC
>JAZNEN010000076.1:0-4701 GCA_045588615.1 Eubacteriales bacterium | reverse complement strand
TGGTTGACAAGCTGATAGCGGGCCGTTACTATCAGGAAGGCGCAATAAAGGCTGTCTGTGAATCATTTGGCACTAAGAACCGCCGCAAGGCTTTACTTGTTATGGCAACAGGCTCGGGCAAAACGAGAACGGTTATAGCCCTCTGCAAAGTTTTACTTGAACACGGTTGGGTGAAAAACATCCTTTTCCTTGCCGACAGAAATTCACTTGTCACGCAAGCAAAGCGTTCATTTAAAAATATGCTGCCGGATCTTTCCGTGACTAATCTTTGCGAGGACAAAGAAAATTTTGACTCACGCTGTGTATTTTCCACATACCAGACGATGATAAGCTGTATTGATACAGTCAAGGACGAAAATGAGAAAAAGCTCTTCACCGTCGGACATTTCGACCTTGTTATAGTTGATGAAGCGCACCGTTCCATATATAACAAATACAAAGATATTTTCAATTATTTTGACGCACCCTTAGTCGGTCTTACAGCAACACCGAAGGATGAGATCGACAAGAATACATACGAAATATTTGAGCTTGAAAACGGTGTCCCCACATACGGTTATGAGCTTGCACAAGCCGTCACCGACGGATTTCTCATTGACTTTATGTCAGTTGAAAGCAAACTCAAATTTATCGAACATGGTATAGTTTACGACGATCTTTCCGAAGAAGATAAGCAAGCGTACGAAAATACTTTCGAGAACGAAAACGGTGAGCTTCCCGAAAGCATTTCATCCTCCGCCCTTAATGAATGGGTATTCAACGAGGATACCATCCGTCAAGTGCTTCACATACTTATGCAAGACGGTCTTCGTATTGATTACGGCGAAAAGCTCGGAAAAACAATAATTTTTGCAAAAAATCACGAGCATGCCGAAAAGATCCATCAGATATTCGGAAAAGAATATCCGAATCTTCCGGGATATACAAAGGTTATCGACAACTATATGACATATCCGCAAAGTGCCATTGATGAATTTTCTAATCCCAAGAAATTACCGCAGATTGCCATTTCTGTCGGTATGCTTGACACAGGCATTGATGTGCCCGAGGTTCTTAACCTTGTGTTCTTTAAGAAGGTAATGAGCAAGGCGAAATTCTGGCAGATGATCGGCCGCGGCACTCGCCGCTGTGACGGACTCATTGACGGCAAAGATAAAGACAAATTTTACATATTTGACTTTTGCGGAAACTTCGAATTTTTCCGAATGAATAACGGCAAACCCACCTCAAATCAGATAGCATTGCAGGGTGCAGTCTTTAAATTGAAGGCACAGATAGCGTTCAAACTTCAGGATCTTACATATCAGACAACTGAATTGATCGCATTCCGTAAGTCTTTGGTTGACGATATGGTACGAAAGATACGTGAGTTGAACAAAGAGAATTTTGCTATCCGTCAGCACTTACGTTATGTAGAGCAATATTCTAATCCAGATAATTACAATTGTCTTACATACGAAGATACGCTGTTAATGGCTGAGGAGCTTGCACCGTTGGTAACACCTGACGAGGATGAGGCATCAGCAGTGCGTTTCGATGCTTTGATGTACGGAATTGAGCTTGCATATCTTGCAGGTAAAAAATATTCACGTGCCCGCACCGATCTTTGCAAAAGAGTTAGTGCTATAGCAAGCGTTGCAAGTAACATACCTGAAATTATGGCACAGTCCGAGCTTATCAATAAAATTCTTCATTCGGATTATATTGATAACGCAGGAATCAATGAGTTTGAGTATATACGTGAAAAACTCCGTGACTTGATGAAATATATTCCGAAAACAGGGGTTACATATATCACCGATTTCAATGATGAAATTCTTTCGGTTGAATGGAATGAATCAAATCTTGAAAACGACGATCTCAAAAATTATAAAGCAAAAGCGGAATTTTATATAAGACAGCATCAAGATGAAGCAGCTATAGCGAAATTGAAAAGCAATGTTCCTTTGAATGCTGATGATATTAAAGCTCTCGAACGCATTTTGTGGAGTGAGGTCGGAAGCAAGAATGATTACGAAAACGAATACGGTGAAAAACCTCTGGGTGAGTTTGTGCGTGAGATAATCGGACTTGATATGTCGGCAGCTAAAGCTGCATTTTCGGAATATCTGAACGATGTCAACCTCAATTCTGATCAGATTTATTTTGTAAATCAGATCATAGAATATATTGTACGCAACGGAGTGATGAAGGATATGTCAGTTCTTCAGGAACCGCCGTTCACTGACAGAGGAAGCATTGTTGAAGTGTTTACAGATATTTCAGTCTGGCTTGGCATCAGAAGTGTTATAGATAAGATCAACTTAAATGCCGTAGCATAAATTATTTATTTTCAAATAATTGAAAATAATGCTGGACATTTAACTGTCTTTGTGATATTGTGTGTGCTACCAACGAAGGAGGTAGTACAGATGGTACGAAAGAAACAAGTAAATAATAAAAACGGAGCGGCTCTGTTTCGGGATTTCCCGAGGTGGAGCCGCTCTCTCTTTATCTCGGAGGTGCAGAATGAACATCATTGAAGAATTATGGTATGGCAACATTGCGCCGTGCGAAAGGGATTTTAAGAAAGGCAGTGTATATTCAGAACTGCTTGGTTACATCGTGAAACACGAAAATGATTTGCGAAGACTACTGAACGATGAGGGGAAAGAGATATTCGAAAAGCATATAGAATGTTCCAATGAAATGTATGGCATCTCCGAGCGAGAAGCATTCGTACAAGGCTTTACGCTCGGTGCCAGGATCATCATAGAGATAATGAGTACCAAAATCGAATAACAGACAGAATTTTATATATGAAAAAGTTAATCACAATCATCCTTACACTCATTATGACGCTCTACTCTGAGATAAGTCAGGGTGCAGATGAACTGCACGTGACCGCCGAAAAACCGCCACAGACGGCGATAACAATAACAGTGGAGCAATTATCCGAAGAAAACGAAAAGACCGCAGAAACGGGGCTTGAAGGCGAGGTGACGGAGGCTGAAACAAATGGTGAAACACCAAAGGAAGAAGCGTCCGTAATTCAAGAAACTGTTGTAAAAGAATGCACTGAGTTCACGGAAGAAAGTATTACCGAAATCGAAGACGATACCGTTCAATGTATTGATGAAGGCGATCAAAGTCTTGTAGAATACGAAACTCAGATTGCCAGTCAGCCGAATCCCTTTGAGAACGACACGCCCACTAAGATCAATGACCGACCGGTAGAATACTATATCGGTAAAGGCGAAGATCGCCCCGGGGGAGGGGATACACTTCTGAATTCAAATATAAACCAAGGGGTGACGAAACGTTCACCCCTTATATTACGTTTTAAGGCTGAGTAAAAAATGTAAGTTATGTTTTGTTAAAAGCTTATTAGGGCACGACAAGCAACTGATTTCAGTTGTATCGTCATACCCTTTTTTAAAATTCTCGTTTTGTAGTTTAGGCGCTTAAAAGTAAACAATTTGTAAAACCTCGAAAAATCGGTGGTCAAATTGCAAAAAAAATGCCCAATAGAGGATGGAGGGGTTCTTTGGTAAACAATTTGTTAATTGTCAAAAAAATCTTCCTACAAACGAAAAAATAGTGTGGAATATAAGGTGAAGGCATTTATTGCTTTGGAGTTTGATAAAAAACCTTATATTTTGGGCTATATATTTGGTGGAGATTGATGACTGGGCAAATCACCCACCCATCTACTAAAAAGTTATTTTGCGCCTTATAAAAATCGTCTCTCGCCGGATACCTATTAGAGGGTATTAATTCTTTTCCTAAAATTCTCAAAAAATGCCCAATAAAGGATAGAGGAATCTTTCCTAAAAACTCCACAAAAGTCAGCAATATAGGATGAGGATACTTTACGTAAATAATTTGTAAACTCTCAAAAAATTCGGTGCTCAAATCCGAAAAAAGTGTGGGATATAAGGTGAGGGGTATAAAAAGAGCTTTCTCGCTGGCTACTACATAGAGGGATCTTTTTATCAATGATAAAAGAATATAAAAACAAGGAGGTCAAGAAATAAAAAAATGAAGACGGTAACATTGAAGAGTGTATCTTTCGCAATGATGAAGTTTGCAGACTCAAAGAAGATGATGCAAAGTGCTTTTTGCAATGTTGCGTTGTTACTGACGGATTTTAGTTTCCGTCGCAAGTTTCGCCTTTGTCGGTCAAACCGACGGCAATGCGGGCTATGCCCACACCCCTATGACGCTAAACGGCATAACTTTTCTTGCAAGCAAGGAAAACATCGTTGCGGCGGTACACCACACATCATTTTGGCAAAGCCAAACATCATGCCTGTAAGGCACATCATTAACAAAAAGAGAGGTAAGAATTTGAAAGAAAACAGAACCAAACGGGTGACCTTCCGTGTCACCGAAGAAGAGTACAAACGGCTTGAAGATCTTGCATACGGCTCGTACAGACTCGTCTCCGTTTACTGTCGTGACTGTGTGTTCGGCAAGAAGATCACGGTGATCCCCGGCGTTGACGATGCGGCGAAGCAACTGCGGCACATCGGAAACAATCTCAATCAGCTCACCTGGCGCGTCAACGAAGGCACGCTCTCGGCGGTGAACCTTGAAGAAGCGAAGCGTGAGCTTGCAAAAATCTTTGAGCTGCTGAATGAAAAAATGAAAGGAGCGTGAGCTATGGCAATCGTAAAAGTGAAAGTGGGAAAGGGTTCGCTATCAGACGTATTCAATTAC
>JAZNEN010000075.1:0-3629 GCA_045588615.1 Eubacteriales bacterium | reverse complement strand
AGTGAAGTGTCACTCGCAGGCTCGTGACGTGAAGAAGTGAAGCAAGGGGTTGGCTCATTTAAGGAAATATATGGTAAACTTTGTAGGGACGACCATTGGTCGTCCGCTTCAAAATGTATAAATATACTAAAAGCGGGAGTGCAATGCACTCCCCTACATAATAAATATTCAAAAAGTACACAGGGCGACTTATTTTGGAAGTTATTTCCATAAATGAGCCACCCCCTTTCAGACTACTGACAAACCCGTCTATTTCAGGCGGGTTTGCGTCGTGTAAAGAAGAATTTGAAGGAAAACAGACAAAAATGCAAGCTCCTTTTCAAAAGGATGTTTGCAATTCAGACCGCAGACTTTACCTTTGTCAACGGTACGGCGGTTCGCTTCTGAGTGAGATGCATTTTTCTATATGATTAAACGTAGTATAATTCTTGACAAAACGGTGTACTGTGTGCAATAATATATGTGCAGTCGATTAAAAGGAAGCGTGATGGATGAAAAAGGGAAAATTTAATATTTTGCTTGTTCTGACAGGTGGGACGATATGCTCGTTTGCCGATTCAAAAGGCGAGAGAGCATCAAAAACCAAAGAAGCGCAAGCTCTGATAGTGGAAAATTTCAGAAACAGTAATTCTGCTTATAAAAGCGAGGAATGTGTGACATTTACACCGTGCTTTTTGCTTGATATTTTAAGCGAAAATATGACACTTACGCATTGGAACACTTTGATTGGCGGGCTCAAAAAACAAGATTTTTCTTTATATGACGGTGTGATAATACTTCACGGAACTGATACGCTTGCGTATACAGCATCGCTTTTGTCACTTTTGCTTGCGGGAATAAAAATACCTGTGTTTCTTGTTTCGAGTCAGTTGCCTATATACGAGAAAGAAGCGAATGGAAACGATAATTTTAAAACCGCCGTTGAACTTATAATAAACGGGGTAAAACCCAATATCTACGCTGTATATAAAAACAGCGACGGCAAAATGTATGTACACTACGGATGTCATTTGCTGCAGTGTGCCAATTATTCAAACGATTTTTACAGCTGTGATATGACTGAAATTGATGAAAAGATGGTCATATTTGAAGGTGAAAAAACAAAAGCCAAAACGATGCTCCTTGATAAAATCGATTCGCTTTCATCACGTGTTCTTAAAATTGAGCCGTATGTGGGAATTGATTACAGCACATTCAACCTTGACGGCGTTTCGGCTGTTTTGCACGGCACATATCATTCAAGCACCCTTTCCGTTGATCCGTATAAAGAGGAACGTGAGTCACCGGATTCTGTTATGTATCTCAAAAAACTGTGCGATGATGTAACACCTGAAATACCGATATTTTTACACCCTTGCGATCAAAATGCTTATTCCTACGAAACAACAGGCATCGCCTTGCGTTCAGGCATCACACCGATAAACGGGCTTACAAGTGAAGCGGCATATGTAAAGCTCCTTGTAGGTATGTCGCTCGGTTATCAAGATGCTGAACTTGTAAACTTTGTAAATACCGATATAAACGGGGAATTAATTTGCTAATATTGAAAGTAATGGGTGATAACCGATATTCGGATATCACCCATTTTAATAGTCTAATTATTTCTTACACCGGTGGAAAAATGTAAAATATATTCTTTTACGTTTTTATAAAGTGTTTTAATGTTATTCGGAACTTGTTCTGTTCGAATTAAATATTTGATATATAAATATTCTGTTTTTGACAGATTTGCAACGGAGAATGTAGTTGAAGTTATATGATTATAGACGGTTACTGCACATTTTTCTCCTTTTGGACACTTGATAACTAATGCATCATTTTTCCAGTAGTACGAAATGGTATTATCACTTGGTTTTATAGATAAGTTTATATCTTCTGCCCCTAATTGCACTTTGTTTGGAAAACTGTAAATTTTTAGTACAAAAGCATCGTTATCATAAATAATAGAGTTATATATGAAATTAGCATTTTCATCCGTGGCCATTAAAAAACAATCTGCTTTGCAGTCTTGTTTTTGTGTATCGTAATACAATTCAATTTCGCTTAATCCTGCAAATTCACCTTCCGATTCAGTTATAACTATTTTTATTGAATCTAATTTTCTTTCCTCGAAGGATATTTTTGTAGCGTTGCCAAGCTTTTCAAGTTCCCCGAAATCTACTTGCGAACCATCATCGAATAAAATATATCCTTTCAATATATTTTGATTTTGATCCGGATTGTCATAAAGGTATAGGCAATTTGCTTTAACAATATCATTGATATTTATTTGTATACTGCCATTGTTGATGCATTTGAAACCAATATTTTTAGGTGTTGTGGAAGAAATGTCTGCAAAATCTTTTAATTTAAAATCGTTCAATAAATGTGTTTTTGAATCGTTTACAAATATTTCGGCGTTGTAGAGTAAACTGTCTGTTCGCCGCTCCCAAAAAACTTTATCACCATTTAGAATGCATTCTGCCTTGTCGACTGCATGCTGTGAACTATATTTGCTAAGCGAATTATAAACTGAGTTGTTGGACAAAATAGGATTTATGTTATTTACACTCATAGGGAAGCGAGATCTATTTTCCCATATATATCCAAATGAAGAGTGATTCCATGTTTTATCATCGGGCTTTTTGGTTGAAAGCAAATTGATATTGTCGAAAAAGTCCTTAGTTGCAAACCATGCGGTTCCGTAGCAAAATCCTTTGTATACGGTTGGATGATAATCTTTGTTCACCTTAAGAATGTTATTCATCGCCTCTTCAAACAGCAAACTGGTTGCTCTGTGGTCCACATGATCATCAAAATCTACTGCAAAGATAGTGTCTGGCATTTTTTCTTCGATAATGGATTGTAAACTATACAGAAAATTATTTCGTGTATACGGCAGTTTCAAATAACAATCTATACTTTGTGTTCCGTAAGTAGCTATTTTCCCGCAATGAGAAGTCCATTGCTTATCCACATCGATACTATCGTAAATATGGCATATTTTTTGACCGTTATGTATCTGTACTGTCCATTGATCGGCGAAACCAAGATAATAAATGTTTTCTTTTTTTACCCCTAGTTCTGTCAGCACATTAACAGCCTCAGCTGCACGTATCTCTTCTTTTTTTGCATAATCACCATTTGTAGAAAAAACTACACTTACATTGCTACCGTTTTCTGTGTATTGTTCAATTAATCCGCCGACGAGGTTTATATCATCATCCTGATGTGGTACGATAACCATAACATTTTTATTATCGAATAGTGATGTGGTGATGGAAAAATCACCAGCATTTGTAAAGTTGAGCATCAATATATACATTACTGTAAATATTATTATTAAACATAATGGTACAATATTGCAGGTGAGTATAATGCGAGAAAATAACTTAGGTATGTTGAATTTTTTCTTACAAAGAAACATAATTCCGCCTAGCCATATTACAAATAGTCCAAAACTTATTGCGCGAATATACGAAATGGTTTGTACATATGTATCATTGTATGATAAAAAAATTACTCCGATTGTCCAAAGTAAAATGATCGCAGAAGAAAAAGATAACAGATGTCTATTTTTTTTCATTGCAACTAACGCTCCCTGTTTGTGTTTTCTAAAAATATACCATCGCAAAACATTTTATCCTATT
>JAZNEN010000074.1:0-1628 GCA_045588615.1 Eubacteriales bacterium | reverse complement strand
CATATCCGCAGTTTTCGGGTAGTTGGAAGCGGAGGCGTACTACGCGTACGCCGCACAATGCCCATCTGCCTGAAAACACAGGAGATGTGCCTTTATCGTGGCTCTGAAAATAAACATCCACCAGCCAAGCTGGTGGTTTTTCATATACGGGCAAAGCCCTTTGCTCTTCGCGACACGTCAAACGTGTAAAACGGTCTGCCAGTTGCGATACCGTTACTTGCCGCCCGTAAACGGGCTAAATCCCGGTATCGTTAACTGTTCACCTAATTGATCTTCCTTTAGTTGGTTCTGTATATACTCCGCAATTCGGTTTGCGTTTTTTCCTGCTGTATCTACATAATATCCCCTGCACCAAAATTCTCGGTTGCGATATTTGTATTTCAATTCACCGAATTGCTCATAAAGCATCGTGCTGCTTTTTCCCTTGAGATATCCCATAAAACTTGATACTGCAATTTTAGGTGGTATCTCAACTAACATATGCACATGGTCGGGGCACATCTCTGCTTCGATTATTTTTACCCCTTTCCACTCGCACAACTGCCTCAGTATTTTTCCGATTGCTGCTTTCTTTTCTCCATAGAATACCTTTCTGCGGTATTTTGGTGCAAATACTATATGATATTTGCAATTCCATTTCGTGTGCGATAAACTATTTATGTCATTCATGCTCATTTGAATGGCCTCCCTTTGTATTTTTTCTTGCAGTTGGCAGACCGCAAGTTCATTATACCAAAGGGAGTTCATTTTTCATTATCGCCAATAGGCTTTCACCGAACCACTCGTCTAACGAGTGGTTTTACGATACAAAAAGCCTGTCCTCTGTATGAGAACAGGCTTATATTCATTTTATACTACGGCACGTGCTTTAGATGCTTTTTCAATTCCTTGATCTTTCAAATGTTTATCAAGAGTATTTATAGATTCTTCTTCTCTGAAACGAGAAAGATGAGTGTAAATCTCTAAAGTCACATCTACAGAAGAATGTCCCATATACTTTTGAGCGGATTTAACATCAACTCCCGCATCATAGAGTAAAGTAGCGTATGTATGTCTGAGCATGTGTGGAGTAATTTTGTTATCAATGACCCATGTTACACCTTTCCATTCACATAACTGTCTTAGTATCTTTCCTATCGCCGCTTTCTTTTCTCCATAAAATATTTTTCTGCGATATTTCGGTGCAAACACTATATGATATTTGCAATTCCATTTTGTGTGCGATAAACTGTTTATATCATTCATACTCATTTGAATGTCCTCCCTTTGTTTTTCTTGCTGTTGGCAGACCGCAAGTTTATTCTATCAAAGGAAGTTTCTTTTTTCCTCATCGCTTAAGCTCTTTTGAACCACTCGTCTAACGAGTGGTTTTCGATATACAAAAAGGGTTCACATCTGTGAACCCTTTTTGTATTTTGTGTTTCAGCAGTATTATTGCGCTTTTGCGGATACTCTGTCGGAAAAATATCCGAAAATATTTTTGCCATCTACCGTCTTAAAATCTTCCTCATCAAATTCACAATCACTTAAATAATCTGCGACTTCTCTATTATAGTCCGAAAGCAGACTCTCCACTTCGCCAAGCTGCTCTGCAAGCTGCTCCAGCCGCTCATCGTACTGAGTCACAC
>JAZNEN010000073.1:0-4412 GCA_045588615.1 Eubacteriales bacterium | reverse complement strand
CTCTGATTGATTGGAAATAACGGCATTCATATATTGCATTGACGTACCGAATATTACCGCATTCACCCGATAGTAAAATACGCTCGCAGGATATTTTTTTGCAATATCCAAAGCATTTTGAAAAGCGTAAAGCTTTGTTTTGATCTTTCCGGGGGGCGTATAGGTCGTAAGAGACTGCGGTCTGATCCGATAATGATATAAACACTCATTTACAAGTGCACATTTTTTTACAGAATCAAAATATGAATAGTTAAACAGGCTGTCCTCGCACAGAGAGATATATGTATCAAATCTTAAATTTATAGCTTCAATAACAGTTGTTCTATATATTTTTGCACATATGTATCCGACAAACGGAACACTTTTACGCAGTGCAGAATCAAGTATTTCTGTATTTGCTACGACCTTTGTTTTATCTGTGATCTGATAAATTTCTGTCTCTTTGCTATTCTCAAATTCCTTTAAATAACCGCAAATACACGCATCCGCACCGGTCTCATCTATAGCGCTTATCAATCGCTCGATATAATCATTGTCAACCCAATCATCGCTGTCGATCATACAAACATATTCACCTGTCATAACATCCAACGCTCTGTTTCTGCTGAATGATACCCCGGAGTTTCTTTCATTTTTCAACAGCTTTATCCGTTTGTCCGCTTCGGCATATTTTTGGCATATACGAAATGAATTATCCGTCGAACAATCATCGACCATAATTATTTCCAAATTACTGTACGTCTGCTCTAAAACAGATACTATGCATTTATCTATGTAACCTTCTACATTGTACACAGGTATTATAACAGATACTTTTGCCTTTTCCATCTATATCCTCGCACCGTTAGTTCTTGAAAAGAAGCATTTTGCTATGCCGTATAAAGCTATAGCTTTTTTAAGACGCATACCCTCAATTACACCTTACGATTATATAAATAAGCCGAATGTTTTGGATTAATTTTTATTTCTTGTGCTTCACTGTCGTATTCGTCGAGGCCGGGCTTAATATTCGAATACAGCACGTAATAAACATACATTATCATAAACATATTGGAATACAGCGGATTTCCTACTAAGCCGTATACCAAAAATACGGTCTGTAAAAAGATTGAAATCGAGCATTTGTTTTTAAACGATACATAATAATTATATATGAAGAAAATAAAATAGGGAATTGAAAAGAGTATACCGTGGTCATACAGCAACTGTATATAAATATTATGCGCACCGGTCTGTCCGATTTCATATGTCGAAGCCGTTCCGCGTCCGAAGAAAACATTTCCTTCCATCAAATCATCCAACAAAGATCTGTAAATACTTTCTCGTCCGGTCAAAAAGTCATCAGAAATGAATCTGTTAAGAAATACATACACAGCATCATTTGTCCGATAAAGCACAGTCAAAATAAGTGCAGACGCAATAAGAATACCAAACATCTTAACGATAAAGTTACGACCCCTGTAAAAATAGAAAAGCAGAATTACAGCGGCAATAATAACGGAAACGAAAAGTCCTCGCTTACTGCACAATATGATCGAAAACATAGAAATTATCATTAATACAACATTAAGCGATTTACTTTTTATAATAGGAGTCTCTTCGCGGTCTATCAAATGTATAAAGGAATGACCAAAAACAATTGCAGCAGAAAAAGAGGTATTCGGTGTATACGCCGCTATTCCCGGAAATGCATTGTCAATTTCAAAGGAGTGCATCAAAGTTTCAAAAGCGTCATCTCTCAATATAAGTTTGATAAAATCATTGAACCAAATCGGAAACAGAAAATGAATTATAGACGTAAAAATAACAATTATTGAAACATAATAGATGTATTTTACAAAGGACTTTACAAGAAACGGATTTATTTCAGACAATACAAACAAACCGGTGAAGAACAAAAACAAAATCGCTTCTCGCAATCCGGCATCAGGCTGTGAAGTATTCAATAAACCGATAAAAGCAACGGCATCGATAACTACAAACATAACGGCCTGTACCGTAATATTGATATATCCGTTAAAAACCGCCATTACAGCCAATCCAAACAGCATACTGTACAAAAAAGTATCTGCCGGAAAAGGCATTCTGAATTGGTATGCAAATATATATAGCAAACCGCTTGCTATTACCCAAACAGACAGCACCGGGTATTTGCTTTGGCTTTTAGTTTCAACCATATACGTCTCCTTATGATACAATATCGCTGGTACTTCAGCGATTAATTTAAAGGTTTTAAAATTTCAATAAAATCTTTTACCGCCTGTTTTTCATTTTCAACAGCCGCACTTATCCGTTCACTGTAATCTCCATTGATCAATTCATCGATCTTTTGGTAAAGTTCCTCGTGAGCATTAAAATTTTCCGCATCCGATCTGTCAAAATACAACTCCGGAAAATTAAATCTGGTAATCATCAGATCCTTCAATTTACCCTCATACTCACCGTCGCAGTATCCCGAATAATCTATAACAACAGCGGGAGTCCCCTGAACAAGACTCAACAGCGTTCCGTGGAAATAACTCGTTATGACCAAAGAAGCTTTTTTGAGCACCGCTGTCCACTCAAACGGATCAAGATCCGATATATAATAATCCGACAAAGATGATTTAACAAATACAGAAACGATCTTATACTCACCGCCGTATTTCTTAAATACCGATTCCGTCAAGACACTGTCCGGTGCCATAATTACAATATATTTTGAATCAAGCGAAAATCCGTATTTTTTTGCGATCTTTTCTTCAGCGGTAATTCCCTTTTTATATATTATTTCTTTATCTATGAATAATGTAGGGTCACAACAATGCAACGTTTTTGCCGTATCGGAACACAGTCTTACAAACTGTTCTGTACACTTATCCCTTACACCCACACATTTCATTGAGCTGAAAGTATCTCCGCACAGCTGTAATTTGTCGGCTGATACCGAATAAAATCTCATACCGTGAACAGATGCTGCATAAGTATATACAGGAATAGAAAACGAATAATTCGGAATAAACGCTGTAGGAAAATTTGTCTGATCCCAATTGAATACAGCATCACTTCCGATGATCAACATATCGTATCTTTCATCAATATACGAATACAGCTTATTTAATTTTTTAGTGCAAAATGATTTCGGAGAAAGTGAAAGCTGCTTTTGAGCCGATCTGAATACAAAGATCCTTTTAAATTCGGAAAGCCCGCCTCTTATCCCGTCATGCTTAATACTCCGTAAAAGTACATATATTTTTCGTCTTTGCTCTTTCGGTGCGATATAGTCAATGATCTCGACCTCGTCATTCGGAAATTGCTCCTTCAATTTATTTGAAAGAGAAAATGACTGTAAATACGCACCGTAATTGATTGCTTTATGAAATGTCAGTATTCCTATACGCATCGGAAATACCTCTTTACTTTTATTATTTTTCTAAAATGTCCGCAATCCTCTTACAGGCAAAGCCGTCACCGTACGGATTGCTTGCCTTTGCCATAGCATCGTATTCGGATCTATCTTCAAGTAAAAGCTTGAAGTTGTTATATATTACCTGCTCATCCGTTCCGACAAGCTTCAATGTGCCGGCCGCAATACCTTCGGGACGTTCCGTTGTGTCGCGCATAACAAGCACAGGCTTTCCCAAAGACGGGGCTTCCTCCTGTATTCCGCCGCTGTCAGTAAGGATCATAAAGCTACGGGCAAGAAAATTGTGAAAATCTATAACACCAAGAGGTTCAATAATGCGTATGCTGTTACATCCGCCAAGCTCTTCCTCTGCTGCCTTGCGAACCGTTGGATTCATATGTATGGGATAAATTGCCTTTACATCTGAAAACTCATCCATAACACGTCTTATTGCCCGGAACATATTGTGCATAGGCTCACCGAGGTTTTCCCTTCTGTGTGCCGTTATCATTATCAAACGGCTTCCCTCTGCCCAATCAAGCTCAGGATGTGTGTATTCAGCCTTGACAGTCGTCTTAAGGGCATCTATGGCTGTATTGCCCGTTACATATATCGACTGTGGATCTTTTCCTTCGTTCAAAAGATTCTTTTTTGAAAGCTCTGTCGGAGAAAAATTATATTTTGCCACAATGCCGACAGCTTGTCTGTTGAACTCCTCGGGATACGGACTCATAATGTTATATGTGCGAAGTCCCGCTTCGACATGACCTACAGGTATCTGCTTATAAAAGCACGCCAAGGCAGTGACGAAAGTTGTAGATGTATCACCGTGAACCAAAACAACATCAGGCTTCACTTCATCAAGGACAGCTCCTATGCCGTTCAAAATATTCGTTGTGATATCAAACAACGTCTGATCATTCTTCATTATGGAAAGATCATAATCGGGAACAACAGAAAAAACATTCAATACCTGATCTAACATCTGTCGGTGTTGACCTGTTACACACACCACGGTTTTGAAATT
>JAZNEN010000072.1:0-7563 GCA_045588615.1 Eubacteriales bacterium | reverse complement strand
CTGTAATCAACGCCTGATTTCTGTGCGAAAGCCTTTGCTCTGGGAGAAGCCTTAACAAAGCCTGTAGGAGCTTCTGTCTGAACAGCCGCTGCTGCGGGTGCCGCTGCAACGGGTGCTGCTGCTACAGCTTCAGCTGCTGCAGGAGCTTCTTCTTCAGCTGCGCCTGCGGGAGCAAATTCTGCTGTGGATTCACCGGGGTTACCGATGACAGCGATGTTTGTCATTACGGGGATCTCTTCACCCTCTTCGAAGAATACTTCAATAAGAGTACCTGAAGCGGTCGCCTTTTCATCTGTTGTGGTCTTGTCTGTTTCATAAGTGAAAAGCACGTCACCTTCGTTTACGGTGTCGCCTTTTTTCTTGTGCCATTCGGTCAAAATACAACTTTCAACCGAAATACCCACGTTGGGCATTTGTACTGGTGTTGCCATAACTGTTCCTCCTGTTTATTAAAACACAATTTTATGTGCCGATATTTTTTCAATCATCATAATGATATAACATATATGCATTTTTGTCAAGTCGGTAATGTAAAAAAACATTAATAATTAAGTGAAATATTTTGTTAAATAGCATTTTCTCGTGTGAACTTTATTGTTAATTTTCACATCATATATGTTATTTTTCTGTAAATTTATCAATTTTACATTTTTTAACAGCCACCCATGGGTAAATCACATCATTTCAAAACAGTTTGACACAGAATTTTGTGATGTTTTGTTAATTTTTAAATATGAACAAAAATGAGATCTTCCCCGTTGTTTCAGTATCGTTTTATACACCGTATGAAATAAGCGGAAATAAAGATCATACCGGTCATCCGTAGGGGTTGGCGCCTCGACAACCCGTGTAAATCAAACAGGACGTCATCACGTTGGATAAGTTGAATGTAAACGGGTTTGTTATTCAGGGGGCGGCACGTTTCGCATTTGCGAAACAAACGGTGCGCATATATAGCAAACAATACATATTTATACTGTCTGTGCGCGCCGTCGAATTCACGCTTGCGTGAATTGTGCCGCCCTATGAAACGATGCAAGCCTTTTCGACGAAATTTAAAGAAAATCTATTGAAAAAATAAAAATAGATGTTTATAATAGATAAAAGCATAATATAATGCCTTCATTTCATATAATCTACCAAAAATGAAACGGAGAATATATGAAAAATTACGGGTTTGCAATTAAACTGCTCGGACTGGGGCTTTGCTTTATTTTTGTCTTTTACGTGTTTATGCAGTCCTCAGACGCGCCGATATCATCGTACGCTGTAATTGAGCTTATCGAAGAAAGTGACACAAATAACGGTATTTGTGTGCTTTTAGACCCGGGGCACGGCGGTGCTGACGGGGGTGCCTCATCCGACACCGGCATACTTGAAAAAAATATCAATCTTGAAATTTCGCAAAAGCTGTACGCTGTTCTGAAAACTCTCGGTATCGGCTGTGAAATGACACGGCACGAAGACATAATGCTTGACGGCGGTGCTTCATCGCACAAAAAGATGCACGACTTGAAAAACCGTGTGCTTGCGTCAAAACAGTATGAAAACTGCGTTTTTGTAAGTATTCATCAGAACAAATTTCCGCAGAAAAAATACTCCGGCACACAGGTATATTATTCCAAAAACGATCCGTCCTCGCAAGTTTTGGCAAAGCTTATACAGTCATCCGTTCGCGAAAATCTCCAGCCCGAAAACAAACGCGAAATAAAAAAGGCGACCTCAAGCATTTACATACTTGAAAACATTCACTGCCCCGCGGTTCTTACCGAATGCGGTTTTCTTTCAAACGATGATGAAGCCGTGAAGCTCACAGAACAGTCATATCAAAAGCAGCTGGCATGTGCCATAACTGCGGGAATAGTAAAATTTCTTGCCGTACAAACGGCACAGGGAGAATAAATATGAAAAAAACAACACAGTTTATATGCTCGGAATGCGGGTACACAAGCGCAAAATGGCTCGGCAAATGCCCCTCCTGCGGGCAGTGGAACACGATGGAGGAGCATACGGCTGTAGAAGAAGATAAAAAGAGTATGGGCAAAAGGCTTTTGTCATTCGGTGACGATGAGCCTGTGCTTTTGAATTCCTCCGACAACGAAGAATATCTGCGATCAGATACGGGATGCGGGGAACTTAACCGCGTGCTCGGCGGGGGACTTGTTGACGGCTCCGCTGTGCTTTTGTGCGGTGAGCCCGGTATAGGTAAATCCACCCTGCTTTTGCAGATAAGCAGTACTGTCGGTGAAGGACGTCCCGTTTTGTATGTATCAGGTGAGGAATCAAGGGGACAGATAAAGCTCCGTGCAAACCGTCTTTCGGCAAATTACGACAATCTTTACGTCCTGACCGAAGCAAATGTTGAAAAAATACTTACGCACATAGACAAAATAAAGCCTGCCGTTGTTATCATCGACTCGATACAAACTATGTATCTTGACAGGATAAATTCCGCCCCCGGCTCTGTTTCGCAAGTGCGTGAAGGTGCTATGTGTTTCATCAACAAGGCGAAAAGCGAGGGTATTTCAATGATACTTGTCGGTCACGTCAACAAAGAGGGTGCAATAGCGGGTCCGAAGGTGCTTGAGCATATGGTCGATGCCGTTTTATATTTTGAGGGTGAGCGCCGTCAGTCGGTACGTGTCATCAGAGCCGCCAAAAACCGCTTCGGTTCAACAAACGAAATAGGTGTTTTTGAAATGACGGACAAGGGTCTGTGCGAAGTGCCCAACCCATCGGAAATGCTGTTATCGGGAAGACCCGTCGGCGTTTCGGGCAACTGCACCGTTTGCATGGTCGAGGGCAGCCGTCCGCTTCTTGCCGAAATTCAGGCACTCGTAACAACGACATATTTCCCCTCCCCGAAGCGAACATCAAGCGGATATGACACAAACCGTGCGTGCCTTATAATAGCCGTGCTTGAAAAGCGGCTTGGCTTGCGTTTTTCGTCATTCGATGCTTACATAAACGTCATCGGCGGTCTTCGCATAGACGAGCCTGCGGCTGACCTTGCCTTGGCACTTGCCCTTATCTCAAGTATTAAAGACATACCTGTACCCGACGATATTGCCGTTATGGGTGAGCTCGGACTTTCAGGTGAGCTTCGTGCCGTCAGCGGTGCCGTTATGCGTGTAAAGGAATGTGCCCGCCTCGGCTTTCGCCGTGTTATGGTCCCTGCCTTAAACTCCGAGGAGCTTAAGGAAATAAAAGACATCGAGATAATAAAAGTAAAAAGCGTTTTCGATGCCATAAGAATATTCGGTAACTGAAATGAAAGAAAAGATTTTTGACAAGGAAGAATTTATTTTTGAGGGAATGGTGTCAATATCAGCCGTCATAAACTCAGAAATAAAGTGCAGAAAAATAACAAAGGTTCTGTTTGATAAAGAAAAGATAAGATCAAAGAAAAAGCAGTATGACTATCTTCGTGCAATGTCGGACGTACACGGCTTTGATATTGAGCTGACAGATGAAAAGACGCTTGACTCACTTACCGTCGGCACGACTCACGGCGGTGTTATTGCGTACTGCACAGACAGAAAAATTGAAGAAATAACGAAAGATGACATAAAAGACGGCGGTTTTTACGTTTACATTGAGGGCATTGAGGACCCTTATAATTTTGGGTATGCCTTGCGCTCAATTTATGCCTCGGGTGCCGACGGCGTAATACTGTCCCCACGCAACTGGATGACAGCTTCAGCTACCGTTTGCCGTGCCTCGGCGGGAGCATCGGAAAGATGTCCTTTGTTTGTATCAAACGACAAAATGATAAGCATATTCAAGGACAAGGGCTATAAAATAGTGTGTGCAGGCATCAGGGATTCGGTAAGCGCATACGATGCTGATCTTAAAAAGCCGCTTTTGCTTATTGTCGGCGGTGAAAAAAGAGGTATTTCGGCAAATCTTTTACAGGACGCCGACACAGTCGTGCGCCTTGACTACGGACGTGAATTTATGCAGTCGCTTTCAGCCGCCTCCGCCGCAGGTATACTTGCCTTTGAGGTTTTAAGGCAAAACAGATAAAAAGAGGAAATTAAAATGACAGAGTTTACAGTAGGCAAAAATGACGCGGGAAAAAGACTTGACTCATTTCTTTTAAAAGTTTTCCCAACGATGCCGAATGCCCTGCTTTATAAATACATAAGAACCAAAAAAATAAAAGTAAACCGCAAACGCACCGAGCTTAATTACAGACTGTGCGAGGGTGACACGCTTCAGTGTTTTATAAGCGAAGAGTTCACAAATCCTCCTAAAAAGGACGAGCTTTGGAAAAATCTCAAGGGCAATATTGAGATAGTTTACGAGGATGAAAATATCATTCTTGCCGATAAAAAGCCGGGGATCCTCTGCCATTCCGGTGAGGATGAAAATTTACCGACGCTTATTGATGAGATAAAAGCATACCTTTGCAAAAAGGGTGAATATAATCCCGAAAACGAATTATCATTCGCCCCCGCCCTCTGCAACAGGATAGACCGCAACACGGGCGGTATTGTAATTGCGGCAAAAAATGCCGAAGCGCTCCGAATAATGAATGACAAGATCAAAAACAGAAGCCTTGAAAAAAGGTATCTGTGTGCCGTCCACGGCAAGCCGTCAAAGGAACATGCAACTCTTACAGCTTATCTTTTCAAGGATTCAGCGAAGGGACAGGCTTTCGTTTACGATACTCCCGGCAGAGGCAGAATGAAGATAGTGACGGAATACACCGTTAAAAAATACAAGGACGGACTTTCGCTTCTTGAGGTCAACCTCATCACAGGAAAAACGCATCAGATACGTGCGCATATGGCGCACATCGGCTTCCCTCTTTTGGGTGAGGGCAAATACGGCACAAACAAGGATGACAGAAAAAAGGGATATAAGCATCAGGCACTTTATTCCTACAAGCTGAAATTTTTACCCGATAAGGAGAAAAATGCCCTTTCATACCTTGACGGACGTGAATTCACGGTCAAAAAAGAGAACATATATTTTCTGGAGAGCTTCAAATGAATGTCCTTTTGCTTATTTTAAGCGGTGCTGTAAGCGGAATGACGTATGCTGTTTACAATATACCATACATAATTTACCTTTCGCTTATACCGTTTTTCTACGTTATATTCAAAAAAGCACCCGATGTAGGTGCAGGAAAGATGTATTTATACGGATTTGCATTTTTCTATCCTTACTATATCGCCGTATTTCATTGGTTTATTTACCAATATCCGCTTGATTTTCTCGGCTTTTCAAAAACGGAAAGCATCCTTTACATTTTGCTTGCCGTTTTCGGTGTTGCACTTTTAATGACAATTTTATTTTCGTTTATACCTGTCTTCATGCGTTTTTACGCAAAGCTGTTTTCGCGAGGGGCGGATGCTTTGTCGCCTTTATTCATAAGCTGTATATGGTGTCTTACCGAATGGCTCAACTCCAAAACATTCATGGCAGTTCCGTGGGCAAGGCTTGCCTTAACACAGCAGTCAAGCGTTTTTTATATTCAGAGTGCAAGTATACTCGGCTCGTTTTTCATTTCATTTATAATCGTGTTTTTCGCATCAAGCATCGCTTATGCCGTAATACATTACAATGACAGCAAAAGAAATTCGCTCATCTGTATGCTTTGCGCCTCGTGCCTTATATTCGCAAACTCCGTTTCGGGAGTTGTGCTTTACTACAGCGACTTGTTTTCCGAACCTACCGAAACGGTAAAAATAAGTGCGATTCAGGGTAATGTTTCATCAACGGAAAAGGCAGACGGTGCATTTTTATATGAGGTTGAAAAATATCTTGAACTTATTTATGAGGAAGCCGAGCGTTCAAAGCCCGATATAATAATAACACCTGAAACGGCAATACCGATAAATATCAGTTATTTTACATCCGTTGCCGAAAGATTTGCAAATGCCTCTAAGGAAACGGGAACTGTCATTTTACTCGGTGCGTTCCGTGAAACAAAAAGCAACTCATACAACTCAATGTTCATGTTCACGCCTGACGGCGGTATCTCTCAGACGGTTTACGACAAACGCCACCTCGTTCCGTTTGGTGAATTTCTGCCGTTCCGTGCATTTTTAGAAAAGGCAATACCCCTTTTGAACGAAATAAACTATATGGCAAATGACCTTACCGCAGGTGACAGCGCCGCAGTTTTTGACACCGGAAAGGGTAAGATAGGCTCTGTTATCTGCTTCGACTCTATATTCGAGCTGTTGGTTGCCGAAAGCGTACAAAACGGAGCAGAGCTTATTGCAGTATCTGCAAATGATTCATGGTTTGCCGATTCCGCCGCAATATATGAGCATAACGGTCAAGCGATCCTCCGCGCTGTTGAAAACAGGCGGTGTGTTGTGCGTGCGACAAATACAGGGCTTACCTCATTCATCACACCGAGAGGCGAGGTGCTTGCAAAGCTTGAGCTGTTAACAACAGGCACGATCTGTGCAGAGCTTCCGATGCGGGACGACCTGACATTTTTCACAAATCACCCGAATTTGTTTACCGTTTTACTCGTTTCGTGCGCTGTGACAGTGTTTGCTTTGCCGAGTGTAAAGCATTGTATAAAAAAACAAAAAGAGAAGCTTTATTGAATAGCAAAAACCGGGTGATATTATGAGAAAGATATCAATTGTTTTTATTTGTTTGGCGGTCGCCTTTTCTTTTGCCGCTTGTACCAACAATGCTGAATTTACGGAAACTGAAAATAAAACCATTGTAACAACAGACGGCACTAAATACACTTTTGTCGGCATCGAGGGTAGAATTTGGTGTTTTGGAGAATGGGAGTTCATCGGTCATGTATACGGAGAAAAAAAGACCTTTGTTCATCTTACCGATAGAATTAAAACAGGTATGTATTCTGTCAACGGCAGTCAAGATGTTTTAGCAAGATATTACCCCGACAACGAGTTTGCCTCTTTGTATGTAAAATCTGAATTGCTGAAATCGGAAATCACCCTTGATAATTGCATCAGATTCGGATTTGTAAAAGGTTCTCTTTTTAACCAAGAGCAAACAATAATTTCAAACAATGGAATCACTGAATGCAGACAATTTCTTAATGAAATTAAAAACGGACAAAAGGCAAAAGATGCGGGACTGTATGATTTGGTAAAACAACCCAACGGGATGTTGGAAAACTGTTATGTTTACGGGTATGTTTGCGGAGTTGTACAGGAAGATATCAATATAGTTATTCCTTTGGAAGTAATATCATTTGATGACAAAGCATTTTCAATTAAAATTGACGATACAGAATATGTTTTACCTCAAGAATGGGTAGATAAATTGATAAACTAACAAATGATCATAACCGCCGGCTTAGCGGGTGTATTTCGTTATACAAAAACGGGGGGGCTCATTTATGGAAATAACTTCCAAAATAAGTCGCCCCGTGTACTTTTTGAATATTTATTCTGTAGGGTGGGTGCACACTCCCGCTTTTAGTATATTTATACATTTTGAAGCGGACGACCAATGGTCGCCTCTACAAATGTAATATATATTTTACTTAAATGAGCCAACACCTTTTTTATTCAAAGCGTGTATGTTTTTGTGTTACGATATTTAAAATACTGCCTT
>JAZNEN010000071.1:0-7659 GCA_045588615.1 Eubacteriales bacterium | reverse complement strand
CCTGTACGCCGGTCTCCGAGATCGACTGAAAGTATTCTTTTAGTCATTCTCAAGCGCTGTGATCATATCAACACGTGTCTGGTGTCTGCCGCCTTCAAATTCTGTGTTGAGGAAAAGCTCAACCATATCAAGCGCAAGACCTGCGCCGACAACTCTGCCGCCCATGCAAAGCACGTTTGCATCGTTGTGCATTCTCGTCATTCTTGCAGAGAACGTGTCAGAACAGCAAGCTGCACGGATGCCCTTGTGCTTGTTAGCCGCAATGCTGATTCCGATACCTGTTCCGCAGAAAAGGATACCGCGGTAGCAAGTACCGTCCTGAATGCTTACGCAGAGCTTGTGCGCATATTCGGGGTAGTTTACGCTTTCGCCGTTACAGCCGAAATCAATGTACTCAATACCCTTTGATTCAAGATACTTCTTTGTTGCTTCTTTAAGCTCATAGCCGCCGTGATCGCAAGCCAATGCAATAATTTTTTTACTCATGATTTATTACTCCTTATTAATTTTAATCAATTTTTTTAAGATTGCGTTCCGCTTGAGATGAACGCAAATATGTCGGTTTGAATGTTTTGTCTGAAAAAACTGTCTTGTCATCTGTGTTTTCATATATTATACGTGCAACCTGTGCTGATGAATATGCGCTTTGAAGCGCAATCTGTTCAGGCGGGAAAAGACCTTTTTCAAAATCATTTTTAATGATCTGTTTGCCATCGCCGACAAAATACACGGGAATGTCGTATGCTTCAAGCTCATGAGCAAGCTCATCCGACATTATCACTCTGTCTTCGCAAAGCCTCGTTATTTTTCCGTCGGTGTGGCGGAAAACGGCATTGTAAAGCTGATTTCGTCTTGCATCCATTACAGGGCAAACGATGAAATCACCCATAAATCCCTTCATATTGTACGAAAGTGATTCAAGTGAAGAAACGCCCACACACGGTACATTCCGTCCGAAAGCAAGACCTAAAAGCACTGCCGCACCTATGCGTACACCTGTGAAAGATCCGGGACCTGCAGCTGCTGCAAACAGTTCAACATCGTTTACGGTTACACCGCATGAGGACAAAAGATGCTCTATCATCGGTAACATTGTCTCGCTGTGGTGAAGCGTTGTTGTGACAGTATATTCACCAAGCCTTTTTTCGCCGTCACAAAGGCAAGCCGTTGCCGTTACAGCCGTTGTATCAAGTGAAAGTATAAGCAAAATCAATCCTGCCTTTCGATAGTGATGGTTCTTGTTGTATCGCTCGTGTATTCAATGGCTATCCTATATGCTCCGTCTGGGATTGCGTAGGGGATGTTTTCGCTCCATTCGCATACGCACACACCCGTACCGGGATAATCGTAAAAGCCTGTTGAGTAAAGCTCATCATCGTCAGATATTCTGTAAACATCAAAGTGGTAAAGAGGAAACTTTCCGCCTGTATACTCGTTTATCAGGGTGTACGACGGACTGCTCACATTACAGTCAGGACATATATATGATGCCATTCCTCGAACAAAAGCTGTTTTTCCTGCGCCGAGGTTGCCGTACATTGCGATAAATTCATCACCTGAAAGTGTTTTTGCAAATTCCCGTCCGAGCTTTTCCGTTTCCTCGGGAGATGATGAAATAAAAACATTTTTCATCAGAACAACCCCGAAATGTTACCGTTTTCGTCAACGTCTATTTTAAGTGCCGCAGGTTCTTTGGGAAGTCCGGGCATTGTCATTATCTCGCCTGTGAGCACAACGATAAAGCCTGCACCAGCCGATACCTTTACTTCTCTTACCGTAAGATCAAAGCCTGTGGGCCTGCCGAGAAGTTTGGGATTGTCGGAAAGTGAATACTGAGTTTTTGCAACGCATATGGGGAACTTTCCGAATTCAGGATTGACCTTCATTATATTATCTATGTTCTTGAGTGCCTTATCATCAAATTTTACACCGTCAGCACCGTATATTTCACGTGCAACAGTTTCAATTTTTTCTTTTATTGACATTTCATTCGGGTAAAGGTGCTTGAATGATGAGGGCTTTTCACATGCTTTTACAACTTCGTGCGCAAGTGCAATACCGCCGTCACCGCCCTTGGCAAATACTTCGGAAAGGGCAAACGATGCACCGCGCTCACGGCATATCTGTTCAAGAAGCTCAAGCTCACGCACGGTGTCTGTTTCAAAACGGTTGATAGCAACAACTACAGGCACACCGAATTTTGCGAGGTTGTCTATATGTGCTTCAAGGTTGCAGGCACCCTTTGCAAGTGCTTCGAGGTTTTCTTCCTTAAGGTCAGCCTTTGCAACACCGCCGTTATATTTCAGCGCCCTTACAGTTGCGACAAGCACAACGCAAGAGGGAGCAAGTCCTGCTGCACGGCATTTGATATCAAGGAACTTTTCAGCACCGAGATCAGCACCGAAGCCCGCTTCTGTTATTGCATAATCGGCAAGCTTCAGCGCAAGCTTTGTTGCTCTTACCGAGTTACAGCCGTGTGCAATATTTGCAAAAGGTCCGCCGTGAATTATCGCAGGTGTGTTTTCTGTTGTCTGTACAAGATTAGGCTTGAGTGCATCTTTAAGAAGGGCTGTCATCGCACCGTGCGCGCCTATGTCCTTTGCATAAACAGGTTCACCCGAATATGTGTATGCAACAAGAATGTTGCCGAGTCTTTCTTTAAGGTCGGTAACAGATGAAGCAAGACAGAGAATTGCCATAACCTCACTTGCAACGGTTATACTGAATTTATCTTGTCTTGGTACACCGTCAGCCTTTGCGCCGAGTCCGACAATAACATTGCGAAGTGCTCTGTCATTCATATCAAGAACTCTTTGAAACAAAATACGGCGTTGGTCTATACCAAGCACGTTACCCTGCTGAATGTGGTTGTCTATCATTGCAGAAAGGAGATTGTTTGCCGCTGTTATTGCGTGAAAGTCACCTGTAAAGTGAAGGTTTATATCTTCCATAGGAAGCACCTGAGAGTATCCGCCGCCTGCGGCACCGCCCTTAACACCGAATACGGGACCGAGGGAGGGCTCACGCAAGGCAATGATGGAATTCATTCCTATCTTTGCCATAGCCTGTCCGAGACCGATGGTTGTCGTTGTCTTGCCCTCACCTGCGGGAGTGGGGTTTATTGCTGTTACAAGAATAAGCTTGCCGTCAGGCTTATCTGCCATTCTTTTTTCAAATCCGTCATCGATCTTTGCCTTGTATCTGCCGTAAGGTATAAGCTCATCATCGGTGATGCCGAGCATCGAGGCGATCTCTGCAATAGATTTCATTTTTGTGTTCTGGGCAATTTCAATATCAGTAAGCATTTTTTCTCACCTTTCTGTTTTTATATACGGTGTTGATATAACAACGCCGTTTTCATTTTTGATTTCAATATAATAACCGCATGCATCACACGGAATTATTCCTTTTACTGTGTTGTTTTCAACATCCATAGGTATGCTTTTCCATGTCGGATCTAAAAATGTGTTCATCATTCCGTGCTTTTCGTGCATTGAGTACGTCAGCTCTTCCGTTATGTAATAAAGTCTTGCTGTTATCTCACCGTCATATACATAAGTACATTCAGGGCTTTTTCCGTCCGGCAGGGAAGTGAATGATTGAAGCTTTTTACCTTCTTTAACAATACTGTTTGCAAAGGCTTCGCTTTCAGGACGTATCCATGCAAAATTATGCGAGTGACACATACAGTCGACTATAGAGAGAGTCGTCAGCGGATTGTTTTTTGCTGTGTCGAGATAACTTTTTGAGTTTGAATTTATAGAGAAACAAAAGTCGTCATTCCAACAAAGCCACATCACGGGAATTGTAACCTTATTAAATCTGTCTTCCGCTTTAAAATATTTCAGTGTTTCCGGGTGGCTGAAGCGTTCACCCATCCAGGCAAGTGACTCGTTTAAATATCCCGAGCCGTATATCGGTATTGCGAAAGCAGGACGGTCATCAAATCCGAGATAGTATGAAACAGCAACACCGCCCCATGATATTCCCGTTATTCCTATTTTATTTTTGTCGGCATAACCGCTTTGTGCAAGTGCGGTAAACGACAAAATACAATGTGATGTTATGTGTGTAAGCCATCTGCGGTCAACTTCAAGGTTGTATGTTGACATTCCGTCATTATCCGGTGACGGTATATAGCCGTCCTCTTCAAAAACTCCGTGAAGCTTTCTTGCCCAATCGCCGTTTGACTCGGTACAGCCTGCATTAATGTCTATCGGCATATTTCCGACTGTGTCGGGGGCTATGACAGAATATCCTCTGTCACGCCACATTTTTACCCACGGCAGATAAGCGTGTCCGCCCCCTCCGTGTATCAACACAATGCCGGGAGTGCTTTCGTCAGCACCGTCGGGGTGAGCCATATAAGCAAAGACCTTTGTTTTTTTGCCGTTATATTCAATGGAATCAAATGTTACAGCTTGTATTCCCTCAAATTCGCCTACAGCATCATATTCGGGAATTCTTCTTAAATTCGGATCTTTGTTTATAACGCTTTTAAAGAAACCGTCTGTGTCGAACGGTTTAGCAAATTCTGTATTTTCCATAATCTTCCCTTGCATCTGTAAATGCGATCTCTTTAAAACTGCCATAATCGTGTCTTACGATGTAATCGATATAGCTTCCGATCACTTTTGCCGTGTATATGTATCCTGCCGGTGTCATATGACCGCCGAGAAAAAATCTTTCCTTGAACTTTTCATCATATATGGGTGCATATTTATATAAGTCGATGACATAGGTGTTATCAAATATTTTCGCAAAATCATCAAGCAGTTCTGCAAAAGCAAGCTTTTCGGGTTCATTTCCCCCTGATTCTTTTGGCATTGTTACCAAGAAAAATTTTGCTTTCGGCTGCATCTTTTTGATTTTTTGAATTATTCTTGCGTACCATCCCGCCAATGTGTCTTTGTTATTCTCAAAGTTTTCAAGACACACATCGTCCTTTGTACCAATAGCCATTTTTAAACCGTAAATATCATTCACGCCGAGAGCTATTATGTAAGCCTGACAAAGTAATTCCTCACTCCAAAAGCCTTTATTCTCTGCAAAGCTTTCCATATATTCCTTTGCGGTCATTCCTCCGCGTGAAAAATTGTATACCTTTGCTCCGCAGGAGCGTGCAAGATACTGTCCCCATGAATAATCAAAAATGTCATAATAACCTTTTGTACCGTCATTTTGTATCAGTTCAAATTCACCCGATGAAAGGCTGTCGCCGATACAGCAGATGCTTCTGAAAACAGAGCACATACCGCCGTCTGATACGATACAGTCAAGCGGTTTTTCATTTTCATCAAGGTATGTATATTCGTGAATATTCATATGCGTCTCTCCATATATATTTGGAAACATTTTACCACGATTCCGAATGCTTGTCAACTGAAATATTAAGTCTTTACTATTTTTTTTACTTTTATACTGCATAAACTTAACATAATGCTCATTGACAGTTGATTTCATCAAAGTTATAATATACAATGTCAATTTATATATGGAGGAAAAGACTATGTCAAAAAAAGCACTTTCGTTTTTAGTAACCCTTTCGCTTCTGGTATCTCAGGTATTTTGCGTAGTTGCAGAAGATACAATCGGTATCTTGTGGAATTACGATGAAGCAAGCGGAACTCTTACGGTTTCGGGTGCAGGAGATATGGAAGATTTTTCTGACAGCAGCGATGCTCCTTGGTATATACACAAGGCAGGCATAACAGCTGTTATTGTCGAGGACGGAGTCACATCTGTCGGCGACAATGCATTTTCATCTTACACAGCGCTTAAAACGGTACATATCGGAAAAGATGTTGTATCAATTGGAAATTATGCATTTGAATCATGCAGAATGTTAAGTAAGGTAACATTCGGTGATGAGTCTGCTCTTCAGACAATCGGAAGATCTGCGTTTGAATATTGCGGCGGACTTACATCGTTTACTGTTCCTGAGAATGTAAGTAAGATAAACAGTTATTGTTTTGACAGCTGTTACAGTCTGGCTGAAGTTTACAATAAGAGTTCTCTTGACATTCAAGCAGGTAAGACATCAAACGGATTTATTGCGTATTTCGCACAAAACGTATATACACCCGAGTCAGGTGCAAGTATTCTCACGGAAACCGAAGATGGTGTTTATATGAATGTTGACGGAGAAGGCTGTTTTCTCAAAGCATCTGACAAAGTCAATGTCGATGTAGCATCATCGTATACAGATGCAAACGGTAATACGGTCAATGTAAAAAGCATTTATTCCAATGCTTTTTACGGAAGATATGATATAAAATCCGTAAATATCGCACAGGGAATAAAGGATATCGGCGAAAGTGCGTTCTACGGCTGTACAGCACTTGAAAATATTGTTATTCCTTCAACAGTTATAAACATAGGCACAAAGGCGTTCAGTCTTTGCTCCAAGCTCGAAACGGTTGAATTTGCTGAAAATTCAGAACTTGTTTCAATATCAACACAGGCATTCTTCAACTGCCGCAATCTCGATAATATGGTATTGCCCGAAGGTGTAAACGAGATAGGTGTTATGGCATTTGCAAATGCCGCATCACTTACAAATGTTACATTTAACGGCGATGCTCCCGAAAGCTTCGGCGTGAATGTGTTCAACGGTTGTGCATCTGATTTTTCTATAAGCTATTACAAATGGCAGAAAAACTGGTCAACTCCCGAATGGAACGGATATCCGTGTGCGCCCCTTGATGTTGAGTGTACACACGAAGGCGGTACGGCAACTTGCCACAGCAAAGCAATATGCGACCATTGCGGCGAAGAATACGGCGAAGTTGACCCCGAAAATCATGACGGTGAAACAACAGTAAACGGTGCAAGCGATGCTGTCTGCGGTACACCCGGTTACACGGGCGACAAGATCTGCCTTGGCTGTAACGGTGTAATAGAGCAAGGCGAGGAGATTCCCGCGCTTACACACGAGGGCGGAACGGCAACTTGCCACAGCAAAGCAATATGCGACCATTGCGGTGAAGAATACGGAGAAATTGATTCGAAGAATCACGATGGAGAAACAGAAACAAAAAGCAAAGATGCTGACTGCGGAAATAACGGATATATAAACGGTATTTTTTGCCTCGGTTGCGGCCATATGATTGCTGTTGAAGAAGTATTGCCTGCAACAGGATTACATGAAGGCGGCACAGCAACATGTCACAGCAAAGCAATATGTATTCACTGTGAAGAAGAATACGGAGAAATTGCTCCCGGTAATCACGACGGAGAAACAAAGATAATCAATGCAGTGTCAGCTTCATGCGGTGTTGCGGGTTATACAGGCGACACAGTTTGTCTCGGATGTGAAATTGTAACACATTACGGTAAAGATATTCCCGCGCTTACACACGAAGGCGGTACAGCAACGTGTCACAGCGGAGCGGTATGTATTCATTGCGAAAAAGAATACGGTGAATTTAATACAAATAATCATGACGGCGGCACAGAACTCAGATATGCAAGTGATGCCTCGTGCGGTGTTGCAGGTTACACAGGTGACACGGTTTGTCTCGGATGTGAAACGGTATTGAATTACGGTGAAGAAATTCCCGCCCTTACACACGAAGGCGGAACAGCAACGAGACACAGCGGAGCGGTATGTATTCATTGCGAAAAAGAATACGGTGAATTTAATACAAATAATCATGA
>JAZNEN010000070.1:0-17248 GCA_045588615.1 Eubacteriales bacterium | reverse complement strand
ACCCTTGTACTTTTCGATTATATCACATTCTCCGACAACATTTGAAACAAGTGCTTCGGCAAGAATGTAATATTCATCATTTGCAAAAACCTTAACATAATCCTCTTTCGCGTTTACGCAAAGTGCAACGTTTGAAGGAAGTGTCCAAGGCGTTGTTGTCCATGCAAGGTAATATACATTATCTTCGCCCTTGACACGGAATTTAGCAATTGCAGACCTTTCCTTCACATCCTTATATCCCTGCGCAACCTCGTGTGAAGAAAGAGGTGTTCCGCAGCGGGGACAATAAGGAACTATTTTGAAGCCCTTATAGAGAAGACCGTCGTCATATATTTTTTTAAGCGACCACCAAACCGATTCGATAAAGTCATTTGTGTAAGTAACATAAGGGTCGTTCATATCTGCCCAATATCCGACAGTTCCCGAGAAATCCTCCCACATTCCCTTATACTTCCAAACACTTTCCTTACACTTGGTTATGAAGGGTTCAAGACCGTACTGCTCAACCTGCTCCTTGCCGTCGAGTCCGAGAAGCTTTTCAACTTCAAGCTCAACAGGAAGACCGTGTGTATCCCAGCCCGCCTTACGTAAAACGTGGTATCCCTTCATCGTTCTGTATCTCGGGATCATATCCTTGATAACACGTGTAAGAACATGGCCGATGTGCGGCTTTCCGTTTGCAGTAGGAGGACCGTCGTAGAAAGTGAAGTTTTCTCCGCCTTCACGGATATCTATGCTTTTTTCAAATATTTTGTTTTCTGTCCAGAATTTTTCGGTTGCCTTTTCACGCGACTGAAAATCAAGATTAGACGGTACTTTGTTATACATAATATTTTCTCCGTTGTATACCGCTTTGCGGTAGAATATAATTATATTTATTAATATAATATCACGGATTGAATAAAAATGCAATAGATTTATCGAAAAAAGTGGTGTTTTAAATGAAATTTATGTATTTTTATTTCTTTTGAAAATACCGATAAACCATCTTTTATCATCATCTGATATACAGTATGTGATACGAAGAAAAACATAGTACAAAATAATGCACACTAAAATTCCGCTTATGCACATCGAAAGGGCAAAGGAAAATCTTATACCGAAAACGAAAAATAGAAGCTTGCACAGACCTGTAGCTCCGGCAATACTTAAAATGGGCGCAAATATGTCAGAAAATATATTCACTTTAAGAGTCAATATTTTCAAAAGTCTTTGCATTGACAGTGCTGCATTTATGAGCTCGCACACATACACCACGATCACATATCCGTTTATACCGAGTGGCGGAAGTAAAAAGTAAACAAGTATAACAGACACAAACGCATCGATTATGTTATAGCGCATAGAATATATCTGTTCTCCCATTCCCTTAAGGACTGCATCTATGGAATTGTCAAGATACATAACAGGGATAAGAGCGGCGAATATTTTTATATAAAAACCCGCTTCTTTGCTGTCATAAAGCAATATTCCAAGTGTATCGGAAAAGTAAATAAATATCCCTGCGATACCGACCGAAAATATAAGCGTAAGCCTGAAAATTCTTTTAGTAACATAGTCAATATGTCTTTTTTCTCCGCACTCCTTGTATCTCGTTATTTCGGGGACAACAAGTGAAGAAAATGCCGACAAAAACGCAAGTGGGAAAAATATAACGGGAAATACCATACCTGATATCGTACCGTACGATGAAAGTGCCGCATCGCTTCCCGTACCGCCTTTCACAAGGCCTTTCGGTATCAAAAGGTTTTCGAGTGTGACAAGTGCAGAACGGATATATGCGGAAAACGCAACAGGAAGTGACATTTTCAAAAGCCGTATGGTTATATTCGAGGATGGCTCCGCTGTAAGTTCTTTTGTATTTTTTTTCAAATCAAAAATATAAAGTAAAAACGAAACAAAAAATGCAAGAACCTCAGACACGCACATACCGATGACTACCGAAACTGTCGCATCTTCAACGCTGTTCCCTCTCGCCGTCACAAGCAACATAACAGTTATAAATATCCTTATGAATTGCTCAAGAATATTGGTAACTGCATTTTTGATAACTCTCCTCACAGCACAGAAATATCCTCCGAGTGCCGAGGAAACGGACAAAAAAGGTAGGGAAAATGCTAATATTTTAAGAGATTTCAAGACACGTATATCGCACAGCCAATTAAGTGCAATTTCTTCAGAAAAGTAAAAAAGCAGCGTGCATGCCGTTGTTCCGAAAACGATACTGTAAATAAGACATTTCCGCATTGCAGACTTTACACCTGTGCCCGAGCCTCTTACCAACTCCTGCGAAACAAGCCGCGTTGAGGCAAGATGCACGCCCGATGTCGCAAACGTAACGCCGAATGTATAAACAGATAATACAAGCGAGAAAAGGCCCATCCCGACAGAACCTATTTTGTTTGTTATATATACATTGAAAAGCACGGAGACAAACCGCATGAAAACAGATGTAACTGTAAGTACGATTCCGTTTATAAAAAACTTCTTTACAACTTTCAAAAATAAAAACCGCCTTAAAATAATTGACGGTTTATTATATGAAATACTGTATCTTTTTATGTTCATATGTGAAAAAATCGGGAATGTCATACACATTCCCGATTTAAAAGTTATTTAAATTTACGCCATATCGCCTGCAAGCTGTTTACCGCCGATAATATGGAAGTGTAAGTGCTTCACAGTCTGGCAAGCGTCATCACCACAGTTTGAAACAACACGGTATCCGTTGGTGAGTCCGGCATTTTTAGCAATGTCGGGTATCACCTCAAAAATTCTGGCAACATATGAGCTGTTCTCGTCAGTTATCTCATCAACCGATGCGATATGTGCCTTGGGAACAACAAGAATATGTACAGGCGCCTGCGGATTTATGTCCTTAAAAGCATAACACTTTTCGTCTTCATAGACCTTCGCAGAGGGAATTTCTCCTGCGATTATTTTACAAAACAAACAGTTTTCCATCAGTCTTTTTTATTTCTCAAGCTGTCGCGGATCTCACGGAGAAGAAGAATATCTTCGGGTGTGGGTGCGGGAGCCGCTTCGACAGCTGCCTCTTCCTGCTTCTTCTTTGCTTCAAGTCTTGCACGTGATTTAACAATAACACGCAAAACAAGGAATACGCAAATTGCCATAAGTAAGAAATCGATTATAAGCTGAATGAAGTTACCGTAATTAATAGAGATTGCAGCCTGAGCAACTTCACCTGCTTCGTTGAGGACTTCCTCTTTAAGAACGTACTTGAGGTCTGTGAAATTAACTTCGCCCAAAAGAACGCTTATAGGGGGCATAATAACATCATTTACGAGGGATGAAACGATCTTTGAAAATGCGCCGCCTATGATAACACCGGTTGCCATGTCTACAATGTTACCTTTAGAGATAAAGTCTTTAAAGTCCTTGAAAAATGTACCTTTAGCCATTTTTATTAACCTTCCTTATCTAAAATTTTATAAACTGTATTGAGTGCTTCATCGATCTTATCAAGAAGCTTAATACCTGATGTTGCGTTATCGGGACGGCCGCCGCCGCCGCCACCTGCAATTTTGCTTATTTCCTTAAGTATGTTTCCTGCGTGTGCCCCTGCTTTGACAGCCTCAGAGCCTGCGCAAGCTACAAAATTAAGCTTTCCGTCATTATTAACTGAAATAACAGCAACTGCATACGGATCACGTGATTTAATACCGTCACAGAGGGATCTTACAGCATCAACCGATACACCTTCTGTTTTACCTGTTATAACATTGAATACGCCAACTTTCTTTACATTGTCAACGATCTTTTCTGCTTGTGATGCCGCGATCTTATTATTAAGACGCTCAATAGTCTGCTTTTCCTCTTTAAGTTCTGCCTGAAGCTGTGCGGCTTTTTTATCAATTTCCGTAAGATTTGAAGCCTTGAGTTCTCTTGCGCAGTTAGCAATAAGTGTCTGCTTTTCTTCGAGAAGCTTCAAAACATTCATACCGGTAGTACCTTCTATTCTGCGTACGCCGGATGCAACGGAAGATTCGGAAATTATTTTGAAAAGGCCTGCTTTTGCTGTATTATCAAGGTGTGTACCGCCGCAAAGCTCAACGGAAAAATCGCCGACCTTTACAACTCTTACAACATCACCGTACTTCTCACCGAACAGCGCCATAGCACCAAGATTACGTGCGCTTTCGATATCTGTTTCAAAATTCTCAACAGGTGTTCCTTTGAGTATTTCTGCATTTACAAGATCTTCAACCTGCTTGATTTCTTCCTGCGTCATAGCTGTGTAGTGCGAAAAGTCAAATCTTACACGCTCAGGATCAACGTACGAGCCTGCCTGTTCAACGTGAGTACCGAGAACCTTACGAAGTGCCGCCTGCAAAAGGTGTGCTGTTGTGTGGTTTCTGCGTATTTCGTCACGGCGTGATGCATTGACTGTCAGTGTTACCTTGTCGCCAACACTTATAACACCGTCAACGGTACATCTGTGCATAAATATGCCGTTGGACTTCTTTGTATCGTTTACTGTTATCTTTGCGCCTTCAGATGTGATGATACCCGTATCACCGACCTGTCCGCCGCCTTCGCCGTAGAAAGGTGTGCGGTCAACAATGATCATCGCATCGCAGTCAGAAGCCACCGCAACGCTTTCGTTGTCAGCAGAAATTATCATCTTTACAGTTGCTTCGCTTACAGTTTCGGTATATCCCGTGAACTGTGTTGCTTCAACATTGTCAAGGAAGCCGAGAGTATCGTCGCTCCAGCTGAAATCACCGAGAGCCGCCCTTGCTTCTCTTGCACGCTTTTTCTGTTCATTCATCAAAGCGGTGAATCCGTCTTCATCTATGCCGATTCCCTTTTCTGTTGCGATCTCACGTGTAAGATCAAGCGGGAAACCGTATGTGTCATTGAGCTTAAACACATTCTCTGCAGAAAGTACATTGTTACCTGATTTAACAGCATCTTCGATCATGCCGTTAAGCATATCCATACCGCTGTCGATAGTCTTGGAGAATTTTTCTTCTTCAATTGAAACGATCTTCTGGATATATTCGAGTTTTTCGGTAAGCTCGGGGTATTCAGAAAGATTTTCTTTTGCGACAACTGGTACGATATCTGAAAGAAATGTGTCTTTTATGCCGAGGAGCTTGCCGTGACGTGCCGCACGTCTGAGCAAACGGCGAAGAACGTAACCCCTGCCCTCATTTGACGGAACAACACCGTCACAAATAAGGAAGCATGTGCTTCTGATGTGGTCTGTAATAACGCGCAAGGAAACATCAGATGTGGCATTTTCGCCATATTTGATGCCTGCCTTTGCAATTATCGCTTTCATTATATTCTGGACTGTATCAACCTCAAAAAGGTTATTTACGCCCTGCATAATGCATGCGATTCTTTCAAGTCCCATACCTGTGTCGATATTGGGCTTGGCAAGAGGTGTGTAATTGCCTGCGCCGTCGCCTTCAAACTGAGTGAAAACGAGGTTCCAGAATTCAACAAATCGGTCACAGTCACAACCTACAGCACAGTCGGGAGAACCGCAACCATGCTCAATACCTCTGTCAAAATAAAGCTCAGAGCAAGGACCGCAAGGACCTGAACCGATTTCCCAGAAGTTGTCCTCTTTACCGAGGCGAACCATATGCGAAGGATCAACGCCGACTTCCTTTGTCCATATATCAAATGCCTCATCGTCATTTTCGTATATACTTACGTAAAGACGGTCAACGGGAAGCTTCAGCACCTGTGTGCAGAATTCCCAAGCCCACGCGGTTGCTTCATGTTTAAAGTAATCACCGAATGAGAAGTTGCCGAGCATCTCAAAGTAAGTACCGTGGCGTGCTGTTTTACCTACTCTTTCAATGTCGGGCGTTCTTATACACTTCTGGCATGTCGTCATTCTGTGACGGGGAGGTTCTTTTTCGCCTGTAAAATACTTTTTAAGCGGAGCCATACCCGCATTGATAAGCAAAAGAGACTTGTCATCCTTGGGGACAAGCGGAAAGCTTTTATGTCTTAAATGTCCCTTACTTTCGTAGAATTTAAGGTACATTTCTCTGATATCATTAAGAGATGTCCATTCCATAATTTATACCGTTCCTTTCACCCATATAGGTGGTTTTATATTATATATCATCCTACATTATAACAAGAAACAAAGAAAAAATCAATATATTATCGCAAAAAACAGCGAAAAATTCTTAAAATATTATGCTTTTTCTAAAAAAGTTGTTTTTATACTCGAAATATATTGCAATAAACGTCGATTTATGATAATATAATACAAAACTATTCTGTTGGAGGGACCATGAAAAACAACATATTCTTCCCTGCGGACATTTTATTGCCCGATAAAAATAAGGTGGATTACTCAAAATTTTCCGTAATTGCATGCGACCAATACACATCCGAGCCGGAATACTGGGAAAATGTAAAAAAATGTGCAGATGAAAAATATTCAGCATACAATATAATTTTACCCGAAGTATATCTTTCTTCCGATGTTGATGAATACACCGAAAAAATAACCGCCACGATGCAGGATTATCTGAAAAATCTTTTCTTTACATACGGCAACCATATGATATATGTTGAAAGAACTCTTCCTTCAAACGGCAAAATAAGACGTGGTATTGTCGGTATGATAGACCTCGAAATGTATGATTATAATAAAGGTTCAACCTCCGCTATAAGAGCAACAGAGGGTACTGTACTTGAACGCATTCCTCCAAGAGTAAAGATACGTCAAGATGCCGCAGTTGAATCTCCTCACGTTATGCTGTTCTGTGACGATCCTGAAAAAACTGTCATCGAACCGCTTGCGGATAAAATAGATACGCTTGAAAAAGCATATGATTTTGATCTTATGTGCGGCGGCGGAAATATAAAAGGTTACTTCCTTCCGAGCAAGGAAATACAGCGCATCGATGATGCGATATGTAATCTTGCCGATATAGAAAAATTCAATGCAAAATACGGTGTAAACGAAGAAAATGCACTTGTTTTTGCCGTTGGCGACGGTAACCATTCACTTGCTACCGCAAAGGCGTGCTATGAAAATCTTAAAGAAAAAATAGGCGAGAATGCAAAAAAATCACTTGCACGTTACGCTTTGGTTGAGCTTGTAAATATTCATGATGAGTCGATAGAATTTGAACCGATATACAGAATAATCATGAATGTTGAACCTATAAAAGTCATAAATGAGCTTGAAAAATTCTGCGATATCACTTTTGAAAAGCCTGATTGCAAATACTACAAATACGATTTCTATACAGAAGAAGAATCAGGAGAAATATACATAAAAAATCCTTCAAGCTCATTACCGGTCGGTGAAATTCAAAATTTCTTGTTTGAGTTTGCAAAGAAATACCCTGAATGTGAAATTGACTATATTCACGGAGTCGAAAATCTTAAAACCCTTGCAAAAGAAGAATATTGCATAGGATTTATATTTGACGGCATGAGAAAAGAGGAGCTGTTCTATTCCGTAATAAAAGACGGCGCACTGCCGAGAAAAACTTTTTCTATGGGCCATGCCGACGACAAGCGTTTCTATCTTGAATGCAGGAAGATCGCAGATTGATAATTTATTTGTAAGAATTTAACCAGCGTAAAGTTTCTTCATCCATCACATTTATATTTGTAAAGCTTTCGGGAATTTTCCCGACGATCACGGATTCACACAAGAGCACATCACTTTCAACGCTTACTTCAATATTTTTGCGCCCTATGCGTGCTGTTATATTCGCTCTTATATTCATATACGAGGACAGATGCGTCTGATTGATGCCGCTGTCCTCCGTTTTACTTACAAGCTTGCTTTCAACAGCTCCGACAGAAAGTAGTTTTACGCTTACTTTTTTTCCTCTGCCCCCTAAAAATAAACTGTCAAAAGCATTTCCAAGCGGTATATCTACAGTTATATTTTCCGTTTTGAATGATTCGCTGACCGCATTTGTAATATCCGTTTTCAGTTTATTAACCGTAAAAGAATCAAGAAAAATACCGGTAATATTACCGTCACCTCCTCTTGTAACGGTATATATATCATCAAATTTCACATCTGAAAATATCTTTTCGACACCGGAATTTATACATTCTGTGCTTTTGCCCTTGACAGCAGTTTCAGCAAGAGCTGAAACTGTCGGAGAAAGTGCAAGATCAAACAAATAAAAAAGTGGAAAAAGCATCAAAATTAACGTTAATACAGCAATTTTTTTCTGTCTTTTCGGATGGGAAACAAAACGCTTTAAATTATAAAAAAACATCCTCACGCAATCACCTCTTGTGATAATATGCGTGAGGATATGTTTTTATACCGTCAGTTGTTTATATTTGATACAAGTTGTGTAAGATCGCTGTCTGTAATCTTACCGTCGCCATTCATATCGCCGCAAAGCGAATAAACAGTATCAGTCTCCATACCCTTAAGATACTTTTTAATTCTTATAAGGTCTTTACCTGTTATAATTGCATCACCGTCGGCATCTCCCGAAACGGCAATTATCAATGACAAATTCGCAGTCTGAGTTCCGTTTGCTTTCACCATACAGCCGGTTCCGAGTACAGAATTATTAGAAAGCTTTCTTCCGCCGACATCTGTAATATAGCAATCACCGTCAAACATACTGAGAATTTCACCTACAGTAGTACCGATCGGAATATTCCATATTATTGTGCCCTTCTGCGAGAACGTTGCATTTGCATTAGGCGCAGGCGGAGTTATCTTGCATGAATATATCGTAGGATGCCTATTAGAAGAGGTGTTGTAGCTTGTTTCAATATTGAAAAATACACTGCCTTCTCTTACAGCAAGACCGTATACCTTCTGATTTGAATTAAGCGAGGGCAAATATACAGCCGTTTCATTTGTTCCGTCAAAGTTACACGTATAAATACCGTTGCGCTTTGTATAGTAAAGTCTGTCTTCGTAAATATAAAGACCGGGAACATCGTTTGTGGGCGCACATTTCGTCACAACACCGTAAGAAAGCTGTGACTCAGGTACAAATATATTATCAGTCCAGCAGATATATGTATAATCGTCGCTTGCATTCAGCGTGAAATACCATAAACCGTTATGATATGCCGTATTTCCTCTGAAAGCATAATCGTTATGCAAAAACCAATTCTCAAATCTGGTACTTGAAACATTGTAGTTTGTAGACGTTCCGTTTGTCACGCGTTTATCGTTGATTCCGGGATGTCCTAACTCTATGATCTTTGCCTCACTGACAAGAAAATTCTCATAATAAATTTTTCCGACATAATCATATATCGGGTCATCCCACGTTGCATCAAGATGATACCAATAATCGCCGACCTTTACGATGTTCCAGCCGTGGTTGATCTGGTCGCTTACAACATATTCCGAAATAATTCCGAGTCGTCTTACAAGATAGTTGAATGCAAAAGCATAGCCCTGGCAAACAGCGTCACGTTCAACGAGAACACCATAAGCACTATAAACACAGTACGGCTCCAAACCGTTGTCGTCTATTACCGCCTGATTGTACTTTGTATTCATAATAATATAGTTATGTACAAAGAGTATCTTGTCAAGATCTGTTTTGAGCTTTGAAGCTTCTTCAAGCACCGGCAAGGCCGCTGCCTCGAATCTTTCGATCATCTCAGGAATATCATCAATATGATACTCGGTTCTGAAAAAAATCGAAGCAGACTTTCCCGTGCTGGGATAATAGGATGCGGTCATATATCCGTCAAGGAAGAAAAGCTCGGGATACTGCGGAAACATAGTGAAATAACATTCAAACGCCTCGTCAGGAGTCATATTGAACTTTGCAATATCGATCTCGATCCAAAAGTCGTCCGTATCGTCAACGGTTTCCGTATCTTCATAATATCTTGAAAAATCATAAATATACTTCAAAACATGTTCAACCTGCTCACGGTACAAATAATCGCTGTTTAGCGTAGCAGTGTATTGAGTCTCAGCGGAGATATCGAGTGCAAATGATGCAGCAAATAGCGAAATAAGAATTGATAGGAACAAAAATGCCGATATTATTTTTTTCATTACTAACACTCCCTTAAATTATTACAACAAAACGCACCAGAGATTTTAAACAAAGGTGCGTTTATGTACGTGATTATTTACAGATTTCCTGGGAAATTCTGTACAGATTAAGCTTAGCGGCTGCTCTTTGTTCGCAATGGCGTCTCATATCAACAAGTGAGCCTTCAGACTCAAGCTCCGCATATTCCTCCGGTGTCATAAGGTCTTTAAACATTCTGTCTATCTTAAGGGCTTTATTGATATCCATTGATGTTATAACGCCCTGTCTTTCGCATATAACAAGATTACTCTTTCCGTCAAGAAGCTCCATAACAGCGGCTTTACCCATGAGAGATGCCGTAACTCTGTCTCGTACTGTCGGGTTTCCGCCTCTTTGTACGTGAGCAAGTCTTGAAAAACGTGTTTCAATTCCCGTTTTTTCTTCAATACGTTTAGCGTATGCCTCAGCGAAATTCTCTTTGCCTTCGGCAACAATGACAATGAAGTTACGCTTTTTATTTTCTCTGGCCTTGATTATCTTGGCAATTGCCTGGTCTTCATCATAAGGCAATTCTCTTACAGCGATGGAGATAGCACCCGTGGCAATACCTGTATGAAGTGCGATATCGCCGGCATATTTACCCATAACCTCAACAACATTACATCTTGCATGAGATTCACAAGTATCACGAAGCTTATCTACCCATTCAACAACGGTATTCATCGCTGTATCAAAACCGATAGTATAATCTGTTGAGGAGATATCGTTATCGATAGTGGCAGGAATACCGATACAGGGAACACCTCGGCGTGTAAGGTCGGTAGCACCTCTGAATGTACCGTCTCCGCCTATGGCAACAATTCCGTCAATGCCTCTTTTCTTACATACATCAACTGCACGCTGCATGCCTTCTTCTGTCTTGAATTCAGGACAACGTGCCGAATAAAGCATTGTACCGCCGTGTGATATTATGTTTGATACACTTCTGATATCCAAGAGTTCCATATCATCTTCGATGAGTCCCTTGTATCCGCTGTAAATACCATATACTTCTTCGACACCTCTGCCTATTGCCGTACGGACAACCGAACGTACAGCCGCATTCATACCGGGGGCATCACCGCCTGATGTTAAAACGCCTATTCTTTTAAACTGCATATTGAAATACCTCTAAACTAAATATTGCAAGTCGTATGACCAATTTGTGATGTTATCATAACATTATGACTTAGATATTAAAAAATTTTATATATTTATAAATTATGAGCAATTATTTTATTTTTCGACAATAAGCGGAGGAAAATTACCGTTTTGATTCAACCTCTGCCTTTTCTCTTTTAACATATCCAATACTTTTAACATCATCTCTGTGATACTGCTTCAAGGGCGCATCGGGACTTGCCGAAAGTCTTACCTTTATCATACCTGTAAGAGGAGTGGCTTCGGCAACAACACCGTCACCGTCGGGTGTGCGCACCAGCGAGTCCACCTTCGGTGTAAGCCGTATTTCTTCTTCATACGTTTCATGTTCAAATTTCAGACAGCACATAAGCCTTCCGCACGTTCCGGATATCTTGACCGAGTTCAACGAAAGATTCTGTTCCTTTGCCATCTTCATCGACACCTGACCGCAGTCAGCCAAAAATGTTTTACAGCAAAATGCCCTTCCGCATATACCGAGACCGCCCATCATCTTGGCTTCATCTCTGATACCGATCTGTCGGAGCTCAATTCTCGTTTTAAAAATTGCCGCAAGATCCTTTACAAGCTCACGAAAGTCAACTCTTGTGTCAGATGTGAAGTAAAAAAGGAGCTTTGTATTGTCGAACGTATATTCCGCTTCGACAAGCTTCATCGGAAGCTCGTGTTTATCAACAAGCTTCTGGCACTCTTCAAGCGCCTCCTTCTCTTTTAAAGCATTGTCTGCGTGATGCTTTTCATCCTCATCCGTGGCAAGTCTTACAACATTGCGCAGCGGCAGAATAACTTCCCTTTCGTTTACGGTCTTGTTTTCGATGGTAATTTCACCATATTCGAGTCCACGTGTCGTTTCAACAATAACGTGATCTGCTACAGAATATTTATTGCCTGCAGGGTTAAAGTAATAAATTTTTTCAGAATTGTCAAACTTAACACCTACGATCTCATACGTTTTCTCCGCGGGTTCCTGTATAACAGCAACAAAGTCGGACGAATATTCCGACGATTTTTCAATCTGTTTTTTTATTTCATCCTCGCTCGGCATCGGAAGCATATCCGCGGGAATATCTATAACAGGCTTTTCGTACGGCAAGTTTTTCTTTGTTCGCACAGATGCGCTGTTACCGTCACGATTGTTCTTTTTATTTTTTTTATAATATCCGAACTTCGGATTTTTGTTCGTTTTTATCTCTGACATTTATTATCTCCGTTGTATTTTGTTTTCCAAAGTTTTGAAGAATATTCCGTCAACATAAGCGAAAATCTTGTATTGACAGTTTCATTCTGAAGTATTTCAAAAAGTATATCGCACATCGAAACAAGCGTAAAAGACGAGTACATCTGCGCATATTCTTCTGCCTTTTCAATATCCGTAAAATATGATGGCAGACAAGATACATCTTCCTTCACTGTTATTATATCGCGAATCGCCGATAAGAGCAATTTGCAGATCTCAAAATATTCCGACGATGATTTTATATTATCAAGCTGATAAGAAATAAACTCAAATTCATTTCCCGTTTTATCTAAAAGAAGCTCTGTCATTTTATCGGCAACTTTGCGCCGCTGTAATATATCACCGTCACCCGATGCGATCTTAAGCGCCATACCGTATGAACCTTCCGCAAGATATGCAACCTCTTCAGGAGATCGAACCCCGACTTCTTTTAACAGTTCTTTAAGTTCAGATAATGAAAACGGCTCAAGCGTGTATGTTTCGCATCTTGAACGGATGGTCGGCAAAAGCTTTTTTTCATCTTCGCACAGTATGAAGAAATATACACCCACAGGTGGCTCTTCAAGTAATTTCAACAGCGCATTTTGTGTCCTTGGCGGTATTTTGTCACCGTCCTCGATAACATATACCTTAAAACTCAAGTCATTCGGTTTATACGGTATCGATGCGTATATATCACGTATGGAATCGATTGGTATCGTTGTCTTATTTTCGGGCTTTCTAATGGTGTATATATCCACACATTCACCGTTTGAGATTTTTTCGCATATATCGCAAACCCTGCACGGCGCATTTTCGTTTTCACACGCCATAGCACATATGATATCGTTTGTAAGTGTCTTTTTGCCAAATCCCGCTTTTCCGCTTATTATAACGGCATGTGAAAAATTACCGTCTGATATCCTTTTTTCAAGGTACCGTTTTGTATTTTCATTGCCGTGTATTTTGTTTAGCTTAATATTTTTCATGCTGTATCACATCAATTTCGTGAATGTTATTATCAATCAGTATTTTAACTATATCTTCGCTTATAATTTCACCGGGAGTTATTATCGGTATACCGGGTGGATAAACATATTTTATTTCACCCGATATCATATTTTCTGTTTCTTTTACGGGTAAAGACTTTTTGGTACAAAAAACCGCATCCGATATAGGGATCTTTCTTTCACATATCGGGTATTTAAAAATCGGACTATCGTCTTTGGTTTTGGATGCAGATGAAATAAAACCGTATACGGCATCCGTAAGATATGCAAAATCATCATCTTTACTGAAAACAGACGGTATTAAAACACATCGTTCTTTGTCGGAAAATTCGGGGAAAATATTTCTTTCCTCCAAGAATGAGCAAAACTCATTCATATCGTATACAAGTCCGTCTGATGTCTTTGAAGACTTTAAAGTTATTCTGTACGGATCGCAAATACTGAACTGTTCCCTATCAATACCGCTTTCTTTTATTTTTTCTGTAAAGCCGGATATATTATTCAAAAGCTTTGAAAGGTGTTCGGGACCTTCCTTATTCATAAAATCAAGAGCTGCGTCAACCGATGCTGCAATTAAATACGAAGGAGAGGTTGAGGCGAAAAGTTTTATGCCGTCAAGCATCATCTTTTCCTCGCATACCGCACTGTGTAATACCGCGCCGCCTGTCAAAACGGGCAGGGTCTTGTGAAATGAATCTACCGAAAAATCTGCTCCGTTTAGAAGAGGATGCAAATTTTCACCGTGCCACCAAAGATGCGAGCCGTGTGAGTTATCGACAATAAGCAAACATCCGTTGATATGGCAAAGCGAGGAATATTTTCCAATATCCTTCATTTTACCGTAATAATTCGGCGAAGTAATAATGACTGTGGAGTTATTGTTCGCTTCAAGCCTGTTTGACAAGTCGTCAAACGATGAAAAATACTCAAACTCGCAACCGCAAAGCGCCATAGCATTAATAACAGATGCGTGTGAACATCTATCTATGAAAAAGCGCTTGCCCTTCAGTTGTACACAAGAATAAACAGCAGCTTGAATCGATGCTGTTGCACCGTGAGCCGAAATAACAGACGCTTTACTTCCGAAGGTATTTCTGAGCTTTTCAAGCGTTTTTTTTACAGCCCCTCCTTCATTCGGAGAATAAAGGTTGTCTGTTCCTGAATTTTCGGTAACATCAAACTTGTAAATATCTTTCAAAAAACCGTTCTGCCCTGTGCCTCCGTGACCGGGCATATGAAAACGTATGCACGAGGATTCTGCATACTTTATGAGCATATCCTCAATACCGAAAAAATTACCGTTTTTCAAGATAACTCCACACAATGAGAAATTTAATTTAAAAAATTATACCACAAAATACTTGATAAATCAATATGAATTGTAATATTTTCATTAAAATAATTCCCGCACTGCGTGAAAATGTGCGGGAATTATTTAGATATTCTTTTGAGGCTTACACAAAAATGCAAAATAACCTTTGTGTATAAGCGTATCAACTGTTGTTTTTGCCTGCTCTTCGCTGTCGTATAAACCGAAAACAGACGGACCGCTTCCACTCATCAAAGCGCCGAGTGAACCGTTTTTGAGCATAATATTTTTAATGCTCTTTTCATAAGGGGAAACATTCTCAAAAACATTGTAAAGTTCTTCGGATATTGAAGAAAGCGAACCTTCTTTTATGGCACAAGTGATAGCATCTGCAGACTTTACAGTTCTGTCAGTTTGTCCGTCAAGCTGTTCAAATGCCCATTTTGTACTTATACCTTCGTTACCTATTGCTATGACGATAAAGCAATCAGGGATGCTCTCTACCGGCGAAAGCACCTCCCCTATACCTTTCGCAAGTGCTGTACCGCCAAAAATACAAAACGGAACATCCGCACCTATATTTTTTCCGATATTTCTTAACTCTGTATCCGAAAATGGGTTGCCGTAAAGAATATTTAATGCTTTTAATGTTGCTGATGCATCTGATGAGCCTCCTGCAAGACCCGCGCAGGACGGTATGTTTTTTTCGACTCTTACATTCATTCCCGTAAACGGTATACCGCAAGCACGGAAAAATTCCATAGCCGCCTTATAGATCAAATTATCTTTACAATCACAATCAATTTTCGGGCAATCCAATGTAAATATGTTGCTGTTATTTATTTCAAAATGCAGTATATCGCATAGACTTACCGTCTGCATAATACTCTGCAGATCATGGTATCCGTCCGGTAAACGTCCATTAACTTCCAAAAATAGGTTTATTTTTGCATAAGCATTGACAGTAATTTTCTTCATATTCCTCATACTATTTTTCACGGAATCACTCGCCCAAAAATATATCTCTTATGCTCTTTATCTGAAATTCGGATATGCCGCACGAAATGAGATAAGACTCCGTTTGCTCTTTAAGAGAGCTTCCGCTATAAATTTTCAATCCATTTTCAACAGCAAGTATATTATCAATGTAAAGATTTGACAAGCCGTATTCCTTCAGGCAATCCCCTTTGGAAACGCCGAGTAAGGCTTCCAAAAGATAACACACGGTACCTGTTCTGTCACAGCCGTATGTGCAGTGCATATAAACCGGATAATTGCCGGGATCCGCGAGATCTGAAAAGATTTTTTTAACTTTTTCTTTTCCTGCATCTGTGAATATGTCTGCATACATCACCATATCGTAATATGTATGCTTGGCACGGGCACCCAAAGCATCACTGCTTAAAGGCAGCTGCGCACGCAGATCCATATCGGTTTTTATGCCAAAAGCATCAAGCATATCAATAATTCCGTCATTTGTCAAATGATACGTATTTTCAACAGCACCGTCCATTTCCGTTCCGCGAATAAGAAGCCCTTGTTTTATCCTATTCCCGCTGTCAGTCTGCCAATTTCCGATATCTCTGACATTTGATATTCCCTCAATACTCAGGATCCTCGGTGTATCAGCTGTTTTGAAACGCCCTGTAAGCGATTCACTTGTACTGTTTGTGTAAACAGTGACACGGTAAAAATACTCAGTATTAGCATACAAATGCTTAAATTCATGTGTTCCGGAAGGAGCATTAAGATATGAAATATCGGGGTTTTCAAATAATTCATTATCGGAAATTTCTATTTTATACAGTAATGCACTTGCATTTTTTGTCGAAAGCTTTAGAGAAACGGGAACCTGCTGATCCAATCTTTTGCTTTCGTTAGAAAAATCAGAGGGGCGCATATCTGAATTATGCGAATTCAAAATATCTGCAGATATGTATTTTAAAACAGCATCATTAACAAGAACTCCCTCTTCATTTATAAGTTCTACCGACAATATTTCAGAAAAATTTTCGTTTGTCTGTCCGTTATCGCCGTTTGCTTTTGATGATGCCATCTTTTCGGCGGCAAACACTAAAACGATCAATAAAACAAACATTACTGCAATAAGTGTCCAGATCAGTTTTTTGTTTGGAGTTTTTTTGCGTTTTTTGGAACGGTGTTTATGGCTGCTGTGATGCTTACCGTGTGAATGGTGGAAAGAACTGCAGGATGCGCTTTCGCCGGGCAAATCTGTCTTTCCTGCGTCTTGTTCCTCTTCTTTACTAACTTTATTGTTGGTGATATTTATCTTGTCGTCCATAAAAAATCGGTATAATTACCTTTCTTAGAAGTTGAAATCAGTTATACACTTTCCCTTCAAGTGTTTAGAAATCGTGATATAACAGAATCATTTTACCACGTTTCCTATTTAATGTCAACTGTTTTATTGATCAGACAATATTTTCGATAAGAAAAAATATTGTAAATTTTTATTTTTATATGTACAAATCTGTTTTTTTATGTTATTATTAATACT
>JAZNEN010000069.1:0-9069 GCA_045588615.1 Eubacteriales bacterium | reverse complement strand
TAGTAAACAAATTCAGCGCCTGAGGTTCCCTTTACAAATTCAATGGCAGCACCGTATTTTGCTGTATCTATATAGGGAACTATTTCTTGAGAAAATGTACCGCCTGTAATTGTTGTTGTGCCCGCAAAGTCGTGCAAGTCGTGAACGGCTGTGTGAATTGGTGCTCTCATGGCGACATTTTCAACGATGTAGCCGTTTGTTACTTCTAATTTTGCCGATTCCTTATAAAATTCAACACCGCCGAGTGAAGCGCCTACGTTGTGACATATTCTGCCGTCATTCATAACCATATAAGCGTTCTCCATCAGCATAATTGAACCGCCGTGCGCACGGGCGCTACAAACATTAAGATTTTCGCATATCTCTCCGCCATTCATAATAAATCCGGGCTCGCCTGTGCTGACACTTTCCAATCTCATTACGGTGCCATTTGTGCCACATGCGTAATTTTTGTATATCTTACCGCCGTTCATCGTGAAGACACCGCCAATGTTGTTAATGCAACCGCCCCAACCATTGTTGCCGTCTTTAACACCTGAATATGTACCTGTGATCTCTCCGCCGTTCATAATAAACTCAGAGTCGGCTTTCATCGTTACGATGATTCCGTTTCCTTTGTTTTGCGTATTATGTGTGAAAAGTGCACCGTCATTGACTGTAAGCTTTGCTGCGGATTCAAGGGTGATAATATGACCGCTTATGTTACCGTAATGATTTTTCAATGTTGCTTTGTTTACGATCATATTACCTGATACGGCGAATGTGGTTGCACTCGCTATAGGTGCATCTGCTTTTGCTTCGACGAACATATGACAGTCAGAATATACTATAGTGGGATTATCCAAAAAGCTGTCGATTGCCGCTTGGAACTCTGTTTCTTTGAATGTCCAATCGTGGTTACCGTCAACGGTAATACCGCCGTCAAGTGTAAGGGTAGCATCGGCGCTGACAGTAAAGAGTGTGCCTGTGTAATTTGTATCTCTTATTATAGAGCGCATACCGCTGAGGGTAATATCCTTTGAAACGGTAATATTTTCGGCTAAAGTTATATTGTCAAGAATAGTAATCGTATCACCGCTGACAGCATTAACAATGGCATCAGAAAGTGTTGTATACAGCTCGTTTGTGCTTTCGTTTCTTGCAACAACACCTGTTGTTGCCAAATTGCCGTTTTCATCTATAGCATAAACGGGGTTATCGGGATGTACCGTTATTTCAAATGTTCCGTATGCCTTGTTTAAACGATTGATCTTGTTTAACTGATCTTGTGAAATGTAAGTAAGTGTAGAGGGAATATTAACACCTGTGCAGTTTTTCATGTGGCCGTCGAGAGTTGCGTGGTTAAGACTCCATACAGCTTCCTCAGCCCATGTTGTGACACCCTCGGGAATGTCAATATGCTGATTGTAAAGCGTTGGAATTGAAATCAGAGTAGTCATATCTTTGCTGTAAATGATACCGTCTTTTGAAGCGTATCTGGGATTATCATCCTTTACAGCATAGTTGCGAACACCCATCTTGTCGTACAATGCAATTGCTATGCTGTTACTCGCATTCAGGTTTCCGATATCCTCAAATATGATATATCTCGGATCGTGTACGTCAATGAATGTAACGATCTCATATGAGTTCGGAAGAACGATCGTGTTAACATTGTAGTTTCTGGAGAAGCTCAGCTCGCCCATAAACTCAACACCCTCTGGAATTATAAAAGTGTTGTTTTCAAATGTCTTACCGCGCGGGATCGCTATCAGTTCCTTCATATCCGCAGAGTAGAGTATTCCGTCTACCGCAACATAGTTTGTGTTGCCTTCGGCGACTTTAAATTCTACAAAATCGTTTGTTGCAAAATCATAAATGGTATGCGCATATCCGATCTTTTCAACACCTGCAGGTATCGTGAACGAAGTGCCCGTTACACTGCTTGCGTGGTTCAAAAAGCCTGCGCTTATTGTTTTTAAATTGTCGGGAAGAAGTATCTGTTTTGCGGCATTGTTCTGGAAGCACCATGCAGAGTTGTTGATTTTGCTCAGATCCCATTTTGTCAAATCAATTTTCTGCATTTTAGAAATTTTATTGAACAGCCAGAATATGTTCTGCAAAGAGCTTGTATCCCAATTTTCGTATCCGATCAGATTGGTAAGATTGGTACACTCGCCGAACATAGAATACATTGTCGTCACCTTGGACGTATCAATGCCGGTGACATCTAACGTAGTGATAGCCGCACTTTTTGAGAATGAGTATTGCATACTCGTAACATCTGCGGTATTAACACCGGAAATGTCAACGCTTTTCAAAGCACTGCAGGCATAAAACAGATAGTCCATGGAGTGGTTTGCAAATGATACACCGGGATACACCTTTGCCGATGTGATTTTTTTGTTTCCTTTAAATACGGTCATACTGTCCAAAACGGTATTATAGACCCTGCCGTTTATTGTATACTGCGGCGCAACCTTTACAGCGGCATCGGTGCCGATGTATTTGGTCAAGACCACGGTATCTCTTTCTTCATAAACAGTATACTCAAATTTGTCAATTGCTGTGGCGTCTGTGATTTCCTGCTCGCTGTCAAGCGCGAGAACATCTGTTATTAACCTGCTGTTGATGATAATACTTGAAAGGGTGATAATACAAAGGAGAATTGCGATCGCCGCCAATACTTTATGCAAGGCGTGCGTTGTCAATTTGCTCATTTCTTGGTTACCCCTTTTCTTCCGCATATTTACCGCAGGGAATTACCGAAACGACAATCGGTCACGGCTCAATGCGGATATTTTCTTTTGCTTTCCCTTTTGGTGTCTCAAGGTAAAACCGAAAACATCAACGCTCTTGCGTGCAGTTATCCGTTCCTTGGTCCACAATTTTATTTTAGTCTAACACGTATATATATATATATATATATATATCGTAAAAATTATCTAAAATATATATGAACATATATCACAGGAGATTATTAACAATATTTTTCGCGAATGATAAGTAAGTTGCATATAAAACAAGTAAGTCATAGTCACTGCCTTTGCGCTTTTTCGATTCTGTAAAGATACGGTACGAACAGAGAATAAGTGCATGAAACAAATGGCACGGCATACTCCCTCTCCGGCACAGCGGAATAGTTTCCTTCCGCAGAAAGATTATTACGCCGAAAACATTTTTGCTATATAAAAAACGTATTTCCCGGGATTTCCGAGAAATACGTTTATTTTTTATTCTGTTCTCAAAGCGACTACGGGGTCTTTTTTCGCAGCACTCCGCGAAGGTATTATACCTGCAAAAAGTGTGAGCAAAACGCTTATTATAACGAGAATTATCGCCGCAGGAATTGGGAACTGTGTTTCAAGACTTTTGATGCCGCTTACATGCTGCATTATCATATCTATCGGTATGCAAAGCAGATATGTTATAAGAACACCCAAAAGTCCCGAAGTGAATCCTATTATCATCGTTTCAGCATTGAACATTCTTGAAACATTCTTTTTCGATGCACCGAGAGCACGCAAAATACCGATCTCTTTCGTTCTTTCCTGAACAGATATAAGGGTTATTACACCTATCATAATTGATGAAACTACAAGAGATACGGCAACAAATGACACAAGCACATATGCTATTGCATCTATGATAGTTGTTACAGATGACATGAGAAGGCCCACGTAATCTGTATAATTGATTCTTGAAAGCTCATCAACTCCATCGTTGTATGACTGTATTGCTTCTTCAATAGTATCTTTGTCATTGAATGTAGCGGCATAAAGATTTATAGCGGAAGGCTTTTCAAGGTCGACATATCCGAGCTTCTTGAGGTTTTCTTCGTATGAAGCATTTGAAAATTCCAGTACCGCATCATAATAAAGCGCACACATCTCTGTGGTATATGAAGCAGTTTCGCTGTCCAATGCCGCCGCAAGCTGTTCAGGCGTCATTTGTGAAAGCTGTGCCGCTGTTTCAGATGCGTATTTTATCTTCAGCTGTTCTTTCATCATTTCTGAGAAATATTCACGGATGTCATCGTCCGACATCAAAGACAGATACTGATCGATATCTATACCGCCCATTCCCATTTGCTGTGAAAAAGCCTGTAAAAGTGCTTGGCGCATATCATCGGTCGTCATCATTCCCAGTGTCTGTTCGAGCGCAGATTCGATGAATTCATCACTCGGAATGGATTTTATTGCGATATATGCCTGAGCTTTTTCGGCTGCATCAAGTGATTTGATATATTCTCTGAACTCTTTTTCTTTCGCTTCATCTGTTAAACTGCCGGATGAGGTTTTAAACGGGAGATTTGTGAAAATATCGAGTGTGGGGTTTTCAAGCTGTTCGGATATTGCAGCTGATTTTTCGGATCGTTCTACAATATGCTTCGTCAGCAGGTGTGTATAACCGATAGAACCCGTGAGCATAGTCGATACTGCCTTTTCGGCGGGCTTTATAATACCTGAAACTTTAAGGGCAATACCGTTGTCGTAGAGATATTTCATACCCGTATCCGTGTCTCTGAGATCGACATAGGTTTTTGTTGCTTCGTCATATTTGAAGCAGTCGGAATTAAGTATGGTCTTGTATTCCATTGAACATATTTCTTCATATGTCCACTTGCGGCTTTCTATATTGATCTCAGTACCGTTTATAACAGAATCCATTATTGCATCTATATCGGATTTCGGTTTGAGACCGAGAGCGTAGAGAGTAAAGTCGTCAAGCTCGTTAAAGGCATCGAGTACAAGAACTACCTCGTTATATTCATCAGGCCAGCTTCCGTATACAACGTCATACTGCTTTTCAAGCAATTCACTTACAGGCTTACCGTTTTCACCGGGAAGCATTTCCTGCCACATGGTAACTGTTGACATACTTGATGTTGACATGGACATAAGACCTCCGCCGGACGATGCCATACCCATTATGCCGGACATATCCATGCCGAACAGCTCAACCATAAGATCCTGCATTATTGTGTTTGAATCAGAACGGATTATATCACCGTCAGCGCTCTCCGTGTATATCAGCATATCAAGTCCGTAGGAATACTGTACGCCGCTGAGAGAGGTATATAGCTTGCTTTCCTCATTCGCTTTTTCTTTTTCTATATATTTTTTGAATGATGCAAGATCGTTTTCGGATTCTTCCATATTGTTAAGAGCGTTGAGCAGGTCATACATCATCGCTTTTTGGTAAACCGCATCGTTATCGTGTTTTTCGACTGACTGCGCTGTACCTGCAAATGTGCTCAGAATAGTTCCGAAATCCATATGCTGTGCTTCAAGCATAAGCGGATAAGAAGAAAGGGTATCCTCCTGTACCGTGTCGATATATGCAGTCATACCTTGGGAAACGGCAAGAATAACTGCAATGCCGATGATGCCGATGCTTCCGGCAAATGATGTAAGTATAGTTCTTCCTTTTTTGGTGAAAAGGTTTTTAAGCGAAAGCGAAAAAGACGTTGCAAAAGACATCGACGGCTTTTTTTCTTTTTTCGCATTGAGCTTTTGTTCTGTTGCGTTTTCAGGCTCTGCAGGCATGGAGTCGCCCATAATTTCGCCGTCAAGCATACGGATAATACGTGTTGAGTATTTTTCTGCAAGCTCGGGATTGTGCGTTACCATTATGACGAGACGTTCTTTCGATATCTCTTTCAATATCTCCATTACCTGAAGACTTGTTTCAGTGTCAAGTGCACCCGTCGGCTCGTCGGCAAGAATTATATCGGGATTGTTGCCAATGGCTCTTGCAATTGCCACACGCTGCATCTGACCGCCCGACATCTCACCCGGTTTTTTGTTGTACTGTGACTCAAGTCCGACAAGCTTCAAAGCATCTTTTGCCCTCTGACGTCTTTCTGATTTGCTGACACCTGAAAGTGACAGCGCAAGCTCCACGTTCTGTAAAACAGACTGGTGCGGAATTAAGTTATAGCTCTGAAAAACAAAGCCTATTGAGTGGTTACGGTAGGCGTCCCAATCTCTATCCTTGTAATCCTTTGTTGACCTTCCGTTTATAATAAGGTCACCGTCTGTGTATCCGTCAAGACCGCCGATGACGTTCAAAAGCGTTGTTTTGCCGCATCCGGACGGACCGAGTATCGAAACAAACTCGCTTTTGCCAAAGCACAGATCAACACCCTTGAGCGCATGAACTACGCCGTCACCAACGGGATAGTCCTTTTTTATTTTCTTAAGCTGAAGCATTGATAAATTATCACCTTTCGTGTATTGAGATCTTTTTATAGTCTTACCATAACATTCTATCAGAAAAAAATAAATAATGATACAGTAATCCCTAATACTTCTGTATACAGTTTTTAAAATATGTAAAAACATGGGTGTGAAAAATGGTACTTTAAACAGAAATTATTTGCACAATAACGATTTTTGTCTTCAAAAATTATAATATGAAACGATATATTTAAATCAAGCACCCCGTGCCTGCTCCACATTTACGCAAAGCGGATTTACATGTATTATCGGTTGCGCCCCGTCCGCACCCCCCACGGTTCGTATACGAACCGCCTGCGGACGTTGGGCGCATATTTCCTTGCGGAAATATGATTGTAAAAACAGACACGTTCTTAATGAAGTGTCTGTTTTTCATATTTTATTTGTTGCCTTTGGCTCGGTTATGTGTTTTACAGAGCATTTGACAGTTATCTATATCGGTTGCACCGCCACGACTCCAAGCAGTAACGTGGTCTGCGTCCATTTCTGTAATCTTCCAAATGCGGTTTTTGTTGTTATCAGCACCTATAGCACAAAGAGGACAGTTTGAAATATTACTGTTCTTTGCCTCCTCAGTTTGACGTGTATATACTGTCTTTTTTGTAGGCTCGTCAAATACTCGAATGTTAAGGAGTTTGCTGTCGGTACAGCCACCGAGAATATACTCATATGAACCCTTTTTGTCCTTAACATAGAAATCGGAATACAATTCTTTCAGTTTTGCAGATACTTCATCTGGAGAATAAGCGTTTGTGTGGTATTTTTCATAAAACTCACCCCAAGGCAGACCCCTCATTTCGCTTTCAACATCGGTAAAGACACTTGATACCCAATCAATAACGCTTGTGAAATATGCTTTCAACTCGTTAATATTGTCATCGTATCTGTGCTTACTCATATAATCGTCAATGTTGCCATGGCTTACCCATTCAAGAGCAGTGCGCAAATAGTCTTGTCTTAAGGCAGTTCCTGATATGTACGCACTCCATTTCTGAATGTTGGCGTTCTGACTGTTGGAGAACTCCTCTTTTGCTTTGGTAACAAATGGACCCGAATGGATAGCGTTTGAAAGTTCCTGCTCGTTAAGGGGTATGCCTGCGATATTGATAGTCTTGAACCATTCCTTGATTTCGCTCTCTGTACCCTCACAAATGTAAATAGTCAATCGTGTTTTGAGGATTTTTTCTTTTAAGTCCTCTGCGAGACCTCTAAAATAAATATGCTTACCATTATTATCAACAATGGGGAACTTGCCTGTTACATATCGTCCAAAACTGGTAATACGCTGTTGTCCGTCCAAAACCTCATATTTGTCTTCTGCAACTTTGGTAAAGTAGATAAGTCCCAGAGGATAGCCTTTGAGAATGGAATCAATAACAGCTACATCACGCTTTCCGTCAGCATAGATGTAATTACGCTGATACTCCGGCTGAATAGTCAGTTTTCCGGAAAGACCGAAAAGACCTTTGCCCTCATACTCGTTATATACAAATCCTTTGCATATATCCTCAACCGTTATGTCGGTTCTTAAAGTAGTATTCATACTCTTCATCCTCTTCTTTTTATAGCTATTCTTCCGTATAATCGCTTGTGATGATGTTCTCCGTCAGAAAGATAAAAGGCATTTCCGCCTTGTTGATAAGTGTCTCCCTCTGGAATACACTCTTTAATCGGCTTAGCAATAAATAGACTAAGTCCTATTATTTCAAACTGTTCGGGACAGTATTTGGTTAAGAATGAAATAGGCACCCCCATTACTCCGTTATAATCACTTGGTATTGAATCGGTGTACGGAACTTCAATTGCATCATAATTATCATATTTTTGATAACCAAACTCTTTAATTTCTCGGTGCTTGCTAAATTTTAAGTTATCGGTTATTGTCATTAAGCTTAAAGGTTGGTGACGTCTGCCGTGGTCGATATTTGTAAACCAGTTTGAGTTGCCAAGCCTGGTGTAATTACCTACGTATCCAAGTTTGGCAGCTTTTTCTCTGTCTTTAGGTGCTATCTCGGCTCCCTCTGGAACACTAAAAACCATATCTTCGCTATTACAAGTTGCGCCAAGCCACAGCTCGTTATTTTGGATTAAAGGAAAAATTTCTTTATACGTAATAGCGTTTTGATTTCCTATTATTAAAAATTTCTTTTTAGCTTCTATAATCCAGGAAACAAACTCTCTAAATAGTGAGAAAGGTGGATTTGTGATAATGAAATCAGCCTCATCCCTTAAAGCCTTAACTTCATTACTTCTAAAATCTCCGTCTCCCTCTAAATATTTCCATTGTAAATCGTCAATATCAATTACGCCAGAATTATTGCTATCTTTTTCGAGAGTAAAGATTTTTCCATTAGCAATTGATTTTTTTCGTCATATTCTTCTTTGTCAACGTCAAATATAGAAAATTGGTAACCGGCAGGATATATTTTACCTTTTTTTCCTTTGAGAAACTTGTACTTATTAACTTTTTTAATCCGAAATTTTCGAAGTTTTGTGCAAAAAACTTTGTAAAGTTACTCCACTCTGGATCGTCACAAGGAAGCAGAACAACTTTATCTTGAAAAATATTTGGGTTATATTCTAAATAAGCATTAATTTCTTTTTGAATGAAATCATATACAGTATAAAACTCGTCATTTTTTGCATTTCTTGCTTTTGATAAAGTATCATTAGTCATTATATTACCTCGATTACTATAAACCAACACGTGATAATTTTATATATAAGAGATATTCTTTTATCAGTTGTTATTATTGTAACATATAATGATAAATTTTTCAATAGATTTGATCCCTTGTTTTGATTGAATTTGTATATATTTTGCGCCCCCTCCGCACCCCCCACGGTT